>NZ_JBSGFQ010000054.1:0-87789 GCF_053603495.1 Nonomuraea sp. NPDC004186
CCGCTCGCCATCGGTCAGATGCAGCGGCTCCACCTTCGGTCCCGGACGCCCCATAACCATGAACACTAGACGAATTACTGACTCAGGACACTAGGTTATGTCGCATGATCTCCGTGATCCTCGCCTGCGACGACCCCTACCGCGCCGCCGAGTCCTTCAAGCGGGCGGGCTGGGAGCTGGTATTCGCCACGCCATCGGACTCCGATGACCGCCTTGCCTGCGTGAGCCTCGGCGATGCCCAAGTCATGCTGGGCGTCGACGACGAACGATTCCTCCCAGCGGCCGCACGCGACCACCGCGGCGCAGGTGTCGAGGTCTACATCCGGCTCGATGACGGTGTGGAGAAGGTCCACGAGCAGCACCAGGCAGCCGGAGCGGTGACTCAGGAACTACGCCACGCGCCATGGGGTGAATGGGCGTTCAACGCCATGATCGAGGGCTACCGATTTCTCATCGCCCAGGAGGGCGCATCCGAACAGCAGCCATGATCTCAAAGTGACACTGGAGTACTAGGAGTAGAAGCCCCGCCCGTATTCCTCGCGAGACTTCGTGAAGTCATCGGGCCGCACCTCCCGGAGGTACTCGTAGCGCTCGGCGAACCTGTCGATAGCCTCATGGATCGTGTCACCGAACTGGTCCCGCATGATCATCAGGACCGGAAGGACACGTCCACGGACGATGTGATCATCAATGGCGCCCCAGAGATCTCCCACAAGAGCATCTTCCCGCACTATCAGTTTGGGAACTGTATCGATCACAGCTCAACGGGGGGCCGAGCAAGGCAAAAGCCGTTCCTGCGTGACCATGGCTTCCCCTTCGTCACCCCCTTCAATGGCCCGCTGATGACCCGGACGATCAAGCTGGCGCGAGCCGAAAGAGCAAGATCATTCCGCGCGTGTTCCGAATCTTGCCACTGCCGGTGTGCTGACGAATACGCAGAGCCATGTACGTGCGAACACACAAGGTCAGTTGGGATGATCAAGCCGTGGCACATGGTCGCCGGACTGATCAGGGGTGGACTGCGTGAATGGAGTGGCTGAGGCGCTGCTGACTGCGTACGACAACCAGTTGCGGGGCCGGGTGCCGCAGGAGTTGCTGTGGGGAGCCGTGATCGAGCGGGATGGACCACTGGTACGAACCCACTTCGGCACCCACGGGACCGTCGACCTCACCAGTCTCGTCTGCGAAGATCTGGCAGGGCTGATCCGCCGACAACAGGAGATCTTCGCCGCACGCTGCGAACCGATCGAGTGGAAAGTCCACTCCCACGACTCACCCCTGCTCCCTGCATCGCTGCGAGACGCAGGATTCATCCCGGGGCTGGAGCGGACCCTCTTGGCGGCCGATATCGCCGACATCCCGTCACCCGAAGTCCTGCGATCTGGCATGCGCATACGGCCCTATCTCCGTGGGGAACGAGAGCGGCTGTGTCGCATGGCCGCGGCCGCGCCAGAGCAGCGAAGGCCGCTTACGGAGTTGGAGGCCGACGGGACGGCCCGCGGAACAGGATCAGAGATGCAGATCCTGGTGTTGGAGTACGACGGGCGGATCCTGGACGCAATCTGGATCGAACGAGTGGCCGACACCGACTTCGCGGCCATCGGTGGAATCACCGGCCCACGCCCCGAACTGCTCCACGCCGCGGCCGCCTGGGCGGAATGGCGCGATATTCGGCAGGTGTATCGGCCTCGGACGCCGCGTCACCTTACTGCCGAGGCGACCGGCGCCTTGATCCCTGCCTACCTCGCGGCGGGCTTCCATGAGATCGCCCGGGTGAGCACCTACCGCTGGGCGCCTGCTGGTGAACCGGCCCGGGAGCGCCCCGCGAAACAGCTTCTGTCCGATCCTGAGCATGACGAGATCTGGAAGCGGTTCGAGACCCGGTTCGAGGTGACCTACGAGACCGCCGATCGGGGTCTCGCCGAACCTCCGGCCTCCGCCACCTGGCACCTCGAGGCCGTCGACCGCCCGGACGACCCCCTGCTTGCCGAGGTAGAGGAGATCGTCGCGCGCGGATTACGTGCCAGCGCTCGGCCCGGCGACCGGCTCTACCGCCTCAAGTGGTACATCAGCGGCTCTCGCATCGACCCAACTCGCATCGGCGGGCCGGGGCAACCCCCGTGGATGAGTTACGCCTATCTCATCGATGAACACGTCATCCAAGTCACTGAGGACCTCCGGATGGGCACGTTCGGCAACTGGCGGGAAGCGTCTTTATGTGTCTTCGGCGACGAACTTCTCGCCCACGTAGACGATGACCTCACTGGCCTTCTCGGCACCGTGCTGCGGCGCGGCGGGCGCCCCGTCGGCAACGTCTGGAGCTTTGGTCCCTGACGACATGCCACGTCGGCACGCCAGCCCTACGACCGACTGGCCGCTTATGGTTGCCCAACGGTCCGTTCCGCCCGGCAACATGGACGACGACTACAGCTACCCACTGGTCCTTTGGTACGACTGGAAGCCATGGATGGCGTATGAGACGCCACCTCGCAAAACCTTCATCCGGAGCGGATCACCTCCTACCGCTTCATAGCTCGATAACATTTGAGGAGAGCCGTGATCTTGTCGTAGTCACGCGCGCCGTTCAACTCGTCGAGCAAATCGTCGGGGCATAACTCGTAGAGGTCGCCCCACCAGCGTCGCACCTTGTTGTCCCAGATCCGGTAGCCGCCGGGAACGCCTCTGGCGACGTAGCGCCTTCTGCCCATAGCTCGTCACCCTGCAATCCGCCGGTTCAGGGGTCAAGCTCGGCGATCAGCCACGTTAGTCGGTGAGCCAGGGTAAGGAACGGACCCTACCGTGTACGGCGACCAGCCATGCCGCGGCGATCGTAAGGGCTACTTGGGTGCGGCGGTGTGGCAACCCCGGCCGGTGCGTTCGGTCGGTACGGCGGGGGCGGCGTGCGGTGCCCGGCCCGGCGTCCCGCGCCGTGCGGGACCGGCCCCCAGGCCGCACGCCCGGACGGCGGGCGGGCGGAGGGCCGGGGAGTCGGTATCAAGCCGGACGGGTCACCTGATCGCCGCCACCGTAAGGGCAAGGCAGAGGCGGAGGTGACGCGCAAGGTCCGCGAGCTCGAAACCCAGCGAGAGTCAGGGCGCGTGAGCAAGGCGTGACGTGCTCCGACCGTTGCCGAATGGATGGCGGAGTTCCTCGATGTGATCTGCGAGCGCCTGGTTCTTTTCGAGAAATTGGTGCCGCGCACGCTGACGGACTACCGATCCAAGACGAGGAGTTGGATCGTGCCGCTCCTCGGCAAGCATCGCCTCGATCGGCTCGCCCCTGAGCACTTGGACACCGCCTATACCGCGATACTCGAAGAGGGCCTCTCCTCCAGCAGCGTTCTCAAGGTCCACCGCATCCTGTCTCGTGCCCTCACGATCGCAGTACGGCGGGGACGCCTCGCACGAAACGTAGCCACGTTGGTGGACGCGCCTTCCGTCCAGATCCAGCGGTCGGAGTGGCAGCACGGCTGCAACAATCCGCACGCCTGTGGAGAGAAGTGGCACCGCAAGGCGTGCAAGAAGAACTGCAAGGAGCACCGGCATGATCGCGACTGCAAGCCGGACTGCAAGAAGCGCTCGCACCGCTGCTTCAGGCGCCCATGCCTCAAGGACTGTACGAGTCACGCGGACAAGTGCCCGAAGCGCACCGGCGGCGGGCTGATCTTCGGCAACGCAAGGGCAAGAGCAAGCTCACCCTCCAGTACCCGCCGGCGCTTCTGGCCCTTCTACGAATCCACAAGAAGCTCCAGGCCGCCGAACGGCTCAAGGCTGGGGGTAAGTGGACCGATCACGATCTGGTCTTCACAACGCAGCTCGGCGGCCCGATCGAGCGCACGGAGGACTGGAAGCAGTGGAAATCCATCCTCAAGCAGGCCGGCGTACGAGATGCCCGCGTTCACGACGCCCGCCACACCGCGGCAACCCTGCTCATCGAACAGGGCGTCCACATCCGAGTCGCACAGGAGATCCTCGGCCACACCCGCGTGACCACCACAGAGCGCTATACACACGTGGCCACGCTCCAGATAAAGGACGCCAGCAACCGCATGGACCAGGCCCTCTGGGGACAGCCGTGACGGGCAACTACAACCCAAACTGCAACCCTGGTGCCCACAGAAGATCAAAAAGGCCCTCTCCCCGATCAAGGGAGAGGGCCTTCCGCCTGCGGAGGATCGGGGATTTGAACCCCGGATGGGCGGTAAACCCAAACCGCATTAGCAGTGCGGCGCCATAGACCTGACTAGGCGAATCCTCCTGGAAGCCTTCGCGGCTCAGGACAGCGTACCGGCCTTCTGGCGAGGCGGCAAAGTGATTGATCCCCGTCCTTCGCCAAGAGTTATCAACAGCCCGTGGATAACTGCCTGTGGATGAAGCCCGCCCAGAGCGTGGACGGGCTTCGGGGCTGTGGATAACCGGGTTACGCGGCCGGGTTGGCCTCGCCCTCGATCTCAATCTTTACCTTCTTGCCCACCAGAACGCCGCCGGTCTCCAGGGCCTGGTTCCAGGTCAGGCCGAACTCCTCGCGGTCGAACTCCGTGGTGATCGAGAAGCCCCAGACCGGAGCGCCCCACGGGTTGGTGCCGGCGCCGCCGTACTCGACCGTGAGCTCGACCTCCTTGGTGACGTCGCGGACGGTCAGGTCGCCGGCGACGGTGAACTCGTCGCCCGAGTGGCCGACCACGCGGGTGCTCCTGAAGGTGATCGCCGGGAACTTCTCCGTGGCCAGGAAGTCGTCGCTGCGCAGGTGGCCGTCGCGGTCGGCGACCCCGGTGTCGATGCTGTCGGCCTGGATCGTGAGCTCGGCGGTCGACTCGAGCGGGTTCTCGGCGATCGTGACCGAGCCGCTGAAGGAGCCGAAGTGGCCACGGACCTTGCTGACCATCATGTGCTTGACCACGAAACCGATGCGGGTGTGAGCCACGTCCAAGTTGTAGGTGCCGGCGGCGGGGATGGTCAGGGACTCCCAGGTGCGGGTGGTGGTCATCGGGGTTCTCCTCGATTGGGGGTTCGTTGCTGTGCGGATGTCTGCGGCAACAAATTTCTACACGAGGAATATTCCACGCGTCAACTATCGTCGGTTACGCTATGAGGGTGATGAACTTTGACGACCACCGGCTGACGGCCGTTGGGCTTCTGACGGAGGTGCATGGGGGGCTACTGGCCAGACTTCAGCCAGTGCTCGGCGGCGCGGGGTTGTCGGAGATCGATTTCGAGACCGTCCTCCGGCTGGGCCGCTCCCCGGGACAGCGGCTGCGGATGAGCGATCTGGCCGCGCAGACCGAACTGTCGACGAGTGGGGTGACCAGGGTCGTCGACCGGCTGGAGCGGGAAGGGCTGGTGACCCGGGAGGCGTGCCCCAGCGACCGCAGGGCCTCCTACGCCGTACTCACCGAGACCGGGCGGGCGCGGCTGGAGTCCGTGCTGCCGCAGCACGTGCAGGACATCGACGACTGGTTCACCGGGCTGCTGGGCGCGGAGGAGCTGGAGGCGTTCCTGGCCACGCTGCGGAAGATCAGGGACGTGGTACGGCCCTGCGCCACCGCAGGGGCAAGTGGGGCGACTGGGGCTCAGGCCACGGCAGCATGCACGGAGATGGCCGCACACCAGCCGGAAGAAGCCACGGCCCTGGCGCAAGCCGCCATGGGCGTGCAAGCCGAAGCCCCATGAGGCCGAGGTCGTAGATCGAAGGTCATGAGCCGTGCCCGTGCGATGGAAGGCCCAGCGCGTTCCTGAGCTTGGCCATCGCGCGCGACACCGTGCTCTTTACCGTGCCCACACTGATCCCCAGCGTCCTGGCGATCTCCGGCTCGGTCATGTCCTCGTAATACCGCAGCACGATCGCCGCCCGCATCCGCTCCGGCAGCTCCTCCAAAGCCTGTTCCAGCTGCTCGTGCACGTCCCCGTGCGGCTCCTCGGAGGTGCAGCACACCTCGGGCAGATCGTCCGAGGGGTACTCCTCCAGCCTGCGCCGCCGCCACTGCGAGATGTTGATGTTCACCATGGCCCGCCGCACGTACCCGTCGAGCGCCCCCCGGTCCTCGATGCGGTCCCAGGCCAGGTACGTCTTGGTCAGCGCGTTCTGCAGCAGGTCCTCCGCGTCCAGCGGGTGTCCGGTGAGCTGGTGGGCCGCGCGCAGCAGAGCAGGACCGCGCGCCCTCACGTACTCGCGGAACTCGTCTTCCCAACCGGTGGTCTGCATCGTGGCCAGAATCGCAGCCTGATGCTCTATTGAGCTTGAACCAGAATTCAGGTTTCGGCCCGCCGACGATAAAGGTAGGTCAAGGTCGGTGGCGGTTTGTTCGACGCCGGGTGTCATCTCACTTCCCCGGGGATGCGTATTTTGATCCCGTCTGCGCCGCTACGGTGTGAGCTACGCCCAAGTCGTGTGAATCTAGTACCGACGAGGGAGGGGCCGATGGGGTATCCGAGCGTTGAGCGCCGTCGGGTGCTCGCCGCGGCCGCGCTCGGTCGCGAATCCGGCGTTCCCGGTCCTGACCCGGACAATGGGGAGCCTTTACGCGCCGTCGCCGGCGAGATCAAGGACGTCAGCCCGCATCTGATCATCATCGAGACCCCCGACGGCGCCGAGGAGCGGCTCGTGATCGCCCCCTGGGCCACCGCCTGGCACGGGAAGGACGCCGCGCCCGCCGATCTCCCCGCGGGTTCCATGGTCGTCATGCGTACGCGTGACGGACGCGTGGTGGAGCGCATCTGGGCGGACACCACCCGCATCACCGGGACGATCCTGTCGATCAGCGGGCGCAGGGACCTGACGGTCGAGCTCGACTGCGGCCCGCACCGGGGCCACCGTACGGTCGTCATCCCCTACCGGGCGTCGGGGCGGCTGCAGGTGCGGCATCCCAAGTTCGAGCCCGGTTACCTGTTCGACGCGATCGGGATCAGACAGAACGGGACGAGCCTGGCCATGTTGCCCGCGACCTCGCAGCCCCCTTACCCGGCCCGCGCGGTGCCCACCCCGCCGCCCGCGTACGCCGGGCTGCAGTCCCGCATCTCGGGCCCCGCCACCTGGTCGGACACGTTCGACGAGGAAGAGCGCGGCGCCGCGTACCCGATGCTGGAGCGCTCCGACACCGGCTGCCCCGACGCCGGCGTGTCGTGCACCGGGCTGCCGTACCTCGCCGTCGGGTCGCTGCTCCAGGTCAGGAACCTGTGCTCGCAGCGGAACGCCAACGTTCCCGTGGTGGCGTGCGGGTGCGTGGCGGGGCGCTTCTGCGACCGCTGCGTCGAGTGCGACACGTCGCCGCGCGGGCGGGTCGTGGAGCTGTCGCCGTTCTCCTATGTGGAGCTCGGCGGCGACCTGGTCAAAGGCTGTTTCAACGCTCAGATCGGATTGGGGTGACGGGCACGTGTTCGAATCGCAGCTGCCGCTTCTGATCGCGGTGCTCCTCTTGGGCATGGTGGCCAAGTTGATCACCGTGCGCACAGGAGGCGAACCCGGCTCGCTGTCCAGGCTGGGGCCCGCCGTCCTGGTGCCGGGGCGGATGCAGGCCGTCGCGCTGCTGGTCTGCGCGGCGGGTGAGCTATTCCTGGCCGTGGGGCTGCTGGTCACGGCGCATCCGTTCTTCCGGTGGGGTACGGTCGCCTTCTTCGCCCTGTCCACGTACGTACTGCTGGAGCTGCGCAGACGCCGGCCGGACGCCGGCTGCGGCTGCTTCGGCGAGGTGAGCTCGGCGCCGGTCGGACTGCGTTCGGTCGGCCGGACGGTCGCGCTGACCGGGATGGCCGGGTTGTCGGTGTGGGCACCGGTGCCGGGGTGGGTGGCCGTGGTCCACCCGCAGTGGCTGACGGTCGCGGGCGTGGCCGTGCTCGCGCTCCTCTCCCCGGAGATCGAGGAGCTGATCGACCGCGTACGGTTCCGCGCCCCCTGCGAGCAGCGCCGCGGCCCCGCCGAGTCGGTCACGCTGGCCAGGCTCAGGTCGAGCGGCACCTGGCGGGCCCACGCGGGCGAGCTGACCTCGGCCGAGCCGTACGACAACTGGCGCGAGCTGTGCTGGCGCTTCTACGCCTTCCGCAACCACGACGCGGACGACGTCGTGTTCGCCGTCTACCTCAGCGGCCGGCGCCCGGCGGTGCGGATGGCCGTGGTCAGCGCGGCGGGCAACGGGACTCTGCCGGAATATACGCCAGTATCGGCCTGACGCTAGAAAGCGTTAGATTCCGCTCGACAGGCATGGCGATATAGCTCTATTGGGCTGTCTAGCTTCCCCACTAGACAGCCCAATAGAGGTCTAGGGGCGTCGCTCAGATCGGCTGAGCGCGCAGGAACTTCCCGAAGTGCGGCACCGTGAACGCGATCAGGCCGCGCTCGGCGCTGTAGATGAGCCCTTTCTTGATGAGGCTGTCACGGGCGGGCGAGAGGCTGGACGGCTTTCGCCCGAGGGCGTCGGCCACCTCCGCGGTGGCGACCGGCTCGTCGCCGATCTGCGCCATGGCGTGCATGTAGTCGCGCTCGGCCGGGGTGGCCCGCTCGTAGCGGCTGCCGAAGAACCCGACCGCGAGCTCCTCCTCGGCCTCCGGCGCGGAGACCTTGACGTCTTCGATGGTGATCGGGCTGCGCGGCGCCAGGTCCCAGGCGACCTTGCCGTACGCCTGCACGAAGTAGGGATAACCGTCGGCCGCCTCGTAGAGGGCGTCGAGGGCCTCCTGGGTGAACTCCACCTCTTCCTCCCGCGCCGGCAGGATCAGCGCCATATCGGCCGCCTCGCGGTCGAGCTTGTCGATGCGCGCGTAGCGGAAGAGCCGCTCGGAGTAGCTCTTGCTGGCCGACAGCACGCTCGGCAGGTGCGGCAGCCCGGCCCCCACCACGATCAGCGGCCCGCCCGTCTGGGACAGCTCGTGGCAGGCGGCGCAGAGCGCGGAGACGTCGGCGGCCGGGACGTCCTGCATCTCGTCGATGAAGAGCGCGATGCCCACGGCCAGGTCGGTGGCCACGCTCGCGGCGTCGACGAACAGCTCGGTGAGGTCGATCTCCAGGTCGCCGGAGTCGGCGCGCCCGCGGCTGGCAGGCACCTCGATGCCGGGCGACCAGTGCGAGGTGCCCTTGGCCGCCGCCGGATCGCGCATCGCGAACGCCTTGAGCACGCCGAGGAACTCCTCGATGCGCTCGGGGGCGCGGTGGCGCGGCGCCAGCTCCCGGATGGCCATGTGCAGCGCGGCCGCCACGGGGCGCCGGATCGACTGGTCGGGCCGGGCCTCGATCTTGCCCGTGCCCCACAGCCGCTGCATGGCCATGGACTTGAACGTGTTGAGCAGGACGGTCTTACCGACCCCTCGCAGGCCGGTGACGACCATGCTGCGCTCGGGACGGCCGCGGGCCACCCGCTCCAGCACGACCTCGAACTGCTGCAGCTCTCGGTCGCGCCCGGCGAGCTCCGGCGGACGCTGGCCGGCTCCGGGGGCGTAGGGGTTTCGCACAGGGTCCACGCTCTCGGACTTTATTGCCGGATATAGCGGCCGTCTTAGATTTGGGAAGAAAGTGCTACGGCGTGTCCGAGCAGGGGCGGTCGCGAGCACCGTCATCGGACACACCCCCTCTCACCAGGCCGAACCCTTGTTCGATTGCGGTACACAGAACTGTAGCGCGGACTCGAACACCTATGCGATGGTTTCGAGTAAAGATCTTCGCAACAGGTCGCGGCGGCGCCGAACTTGGCACCCGTCCCGCCTGCGCAATAGCGTTCGGATCCATGCGGACCTTCGCGAATGTTCAGGAGCTCAAGGCGGCCGTCGGCGAGAAGTTCGGCCCGACCGAGTGGCGCACCGTCACCCAGGACCAGGTCAACCTCTTCGCCGACGCCACCGACGACCACCAGTGGATCCACGTCGACGTGGAGCGGGCCAAGGAGGGGCCGTTCGGTGCCACGATCGCCCACGGCTACCTGAGCCTGTCGCTGCTGCCGTCGTTCATGTTCTCGATGGTCAAGGTCGAGGGCATCGCCATGGGCGTCAACTACGGCCTCAACAAGGTCCGCTTCCCCCGGCCGATCCTGGTCGGCGCCCGGATCAGGGCCGTGGGCGAGCTGACGGACGTGAAGGGCACCCCCGCCGGCTACCTGTCCAACCTGAAGATGACGATCGAGATCGAGGGCGAGAAGCGGCCCGCCTGCATCGCCGAGACGCTGAGCCTGTACGTTCCCGCCGAGTAGGTTTGCAACAGAAGCGCGTCCCGTGTGATCCCTGGGTTCGTGGAGGATTTCGACGAGTTCGTCCGAGCCCGGGGCGACGCGCTGCTCCGGTACGGCTTCGTGCTGGCCGGAAATTCCGAGGACGCGGCCGATCTCGTACAGGAGGCCCTGGCCCGGCTGGGTGACGCCTGGCCCCGCGTGCGCAAGAAGCACGACCCCGAGGGGTACGTCCGCACGACCATGGTCAGGCTCCACATCAGGTCGTGGCGCCGGCGGCGCCGGGAGGACCTGGTGGCCACCGTCCCCGAACGCGGCGAACTCGATCGCTACGGCGACGCCGACCTCTGGGCCGAGCTCCAGGAACTGCCCCGCAAGCAGCGGGCCGTACTCGTGCTCCGGTACTACGAGGACCTCTCGGACGTAGAGATCGCCGAGATCCTCGGTGTCTCCCGCGGAACCGTGCGCAGCCAGGCGGCCCGCGCCCTGGACAAGCTCCGGATCAAGCGAGTGCTGCAGGAGGCGCGATGAACGGGGCTTCGGGAAGGCGTGGTGACGCGGTGCGGGACGAGCGCGATCTGGCCCGGACCCTGCGGGCGGCGGCCGTCCAGATGGAACACCGTGATCTCGCGGACGGCGTGGCCCGCCGCCGCCGCGCCCGGCGTACCAGGAAGCGCGTGCGGGTGGTGCTCGCCGCCGCGGCGGTGGTGGCGGTCGTGGCGGGTACGGCGGCGGTCGTCTCACGTATGGACGGTCGCCGCGAGCCTGTGACCCCTTCGCAAGGGGTCAGATCGGTCACCGAGGTGTGGCCGCGAGCCATCGTCAAAGTGCCGGCCAAGAACCCCCTGGGCTTGACCACGGAACCAGTGACCAGTCTGAGCGCGACCGAGGTGCTGCTGGCCGCGGTATCCGCATCAGGGAAGTCGACTGTGCGGCTGGAGGCGTACGACTCGACCACGAAGACCACGCGCGTCCTCGGCGACGTCCCGGCTCCGCGTAAGGAGTATCACCTGGCGAAGATAGCGGTGAGCGCGCAGTACATCGCCTGGTTCGGTGGGACCTGGAATGGGGGCAAATGGTCAGATTTCTGGATCATGCCCCGTGCGGGGGGCACGGCCAGGCGGGTGGGCGAGGTCGCGGCGAACGTCGCTGCGATCGGCATCGTGGGCGACTCCCTCGTGTGGTCGCCGGCGGAAGGCGGCGTCTACCGCATGCCGATCACCGGCGGGACGCCTGCGCGGATGCCACGCACCGACGGCCTCCATCTGACCTCCTGGCCCTGGGCGGCCCGGAAGGTCGGCGACAAGCGGAAAATGAACGAGAACCGGCTCGTCAACCTGGAGACCGGCCAGGCCGTCGACGTGCCGCTGCCGCGCGATGTGAGCTTCATGCGGTGCCATCCACAATGGTGTGTCGGTGTGGAGGGCAGGCGCGTGATCGTGCAGCGTGTGGACGGCTCCCAACGGCGGACTCTGCCTCCTGAGCTGCTTCCGTGGAGACAGGACTCGCTCATCGGCGACCGGTACGCCCTTTTCGTGCTGCGCGGCGGAACGGACACCGTCGTGCTCTACGACCTGTCCACCGGGACAATGGGCCGGCTCGGTCCCTGGGCGAAAGGTCCGGGAAGATCCTCTTCGCCCTCCGACACGCCCTTCTGGGACACCGGCACAGGAGGCAGACAAGAGTTCACTGTGGTGAACCTGGCTGCTCGATGAGTACCGGCTCGAAGGGCGCGCGCGGCCGGGCCGCCACCGCCGACAGGCGCTGGCGGGAGAGCTGGGGCCAGGCCTGCACGGCGCAGAACGGCGCGCACTGGTCCTGCTCGGCCCGCGTCCCCACGTGCACGCAGCACTGCGCGAGCCGTTCCTCGATCATGGTCGAGATGTCCATGAACGGCTTGATCGTGATCCGGACCACCCGCTCCCCCAGCATCCTGCGCAGCTTCTTCCGCCTGACGGTCAGGGCGAGCAGCGTGGAGATGCCCAGGTCGCAGTTCTCGCTGATGGTCCGCCACAGGTCGCCGATCTGCGGGTGCGACAGTGACGACTGCTCCGACAGCAGGCCGAGCAGTGACTCCTGTACGGCCAGGCGCAGCTCGCGCGGCAGCTCGGTGTCGGCGATGCGGTTGGAGACCAGGCCCAGGTTCTGCTTGAGCCGGTCGTGGCCGATCAGCGCGGTGAGCGAGCGCCACCTTCTCGAGTCGTCGCGCAGGAGGTAGCCGACCGAGCAGCAATGGGGGTGGGAGCAGGGCAGGGCAGTCAGGTCGCGCCAGGTCACGAGGCCGTCGGTCTGCGGGCCGAGGCGCTTGAGCACGCCGGTGTGGGTGAGCCGGTCCATGGGGTCGATGGCGCCCGACCTGCCGGACCCGAACTGGGGCTGGATCGACACGCCTCCCACGTACGGCGTGTCGAGGGCGAGGCGTACGACGTCGCCGATCTCACCGTCGTTGACGCCCAGCGCGACGGTCATGACGAGGGTCGTGAAGATCTCCCGCTCGGACAGCCTGCTCACGGCCTGGGCCTTGATGCGCGTCAGGTCGCCGCCCCGGTGGTGCTTCGAGGCCTCGGCCGACGGGCCGTCGTACTGGAGGTAGACCTCCACCCGATCCCTGTGCTCGGTGAGCAGGTCGAGGAGGGAGTCGTCCCTGGCGACGAGGACGCCGTTGGTGTTGATCAGGATGCGGGTGACCGGGCGCTGTTCGAGCTCGGTGAGGAGGATCTTGAGCTCGGGGTGGAGCGTGGGCTCGCCGCCGCTCAGCATGAGAACGTCGAGCTTGCCGTTCTCCCTTTCGAGACGCTGGTCGACGTTCGCGAGGATGTCCTGGACGGGGACAATGCCGGTCAGGTCGGGGGAGCTGTCGGCGAAGCAGGTGGGGCAGCGGAGGTTGCAGGCTTCGGCGATGTCCTCAAGGAGAATGCAGGTGTGCTGGGTCTGCATTTCGGGGAGACCGTGGAGGTAGGCGGAAGGGATGGGGAGGAAGTTCCCGGAAATATCGGGTACGTGCTGCTTGGTCGGAGCGGTCCACTCTTCGAGATATTTCAGGATTTCTGGGTCTTCGTCGTACAACGTCTTGATTAGGCCGTGTTCGCGGCAGCCGCGCTCCAGCCAGATCCTGCCGTCGCGTTCAGCCAGATAGCCGCTCAGCCGCTCGACCTTGTCGAGGTCCTGGCCGTGGCAGTGGGGGCAGAACGCATTGACGTACCTGTGGATGCGGTCGCCCCGCAAACCCATACCTGCACTCATGCCATGACCCTTCGCTCGAACAGGGGATCGTAGTAGCCGCGCCGCCAGCCGTACCCGAGCCTGAGGGCGAGCAGCAGCAGGCTCGGGACGAGGAACCACTGGGGCCTGGTCAGGTCGAGCCAGACCGTCTCGTTCGCCCTGGTGAACTCGACGAGGAAGCGGAAGACGGCGTACGCGGCGACGTAGAGCGTGAACAGCTCGCCCGGCCGAGTGAGCCGCTTGCGCGCCCATTGGAGCGCGGCGAAGGCGGCGAGCTGGAAGATGATCTCGTAGATGAACGACGGGTGCATGGCCTGCCCAGTGAGACACCCGGGGCACTCGGGAGTGGTCGGGGGCGCGTGCACTCCCCATGGCAGCTCGGTCGGCCTGCCCGGCGCCTCGGTCAGATGGCATCCGATCCGGCCGACCGCCATGCCCAGCGCGACGGCCGGGGCGAACAGATCTCCCGTCCGCTCCTTGTAGCCGATGATCTTCTTGGCCAGCAGCACGCCCACGTACGCGCCGGTCAGGCCGCCGAGGATGCTGCGGGAGCCGTACAGCCAGAGGTCCTTGAGATCCAGCGTCTCCAGCCAGCCCGCCAGCCGCATCCCGATGGCTCCCCCGACCAGCGCGCCGGCGACGGCGGTCAGCGACTGCTCGTTGAGCGCGCCCCTCCGCCGCGCCTCCCGTACGAAGACGACGGAGGCCACGAGCACGCCCAGGCCGACGAATATCTCGTGGTAGGGCATGTCAGGTGTACAGGCCGGGGTTGAGGCCCGTGCAGAAGCCGGCGGTCACGATGGACCAGAGCGCCCATCCGATCATGAGGCCGAGGCCTATGCCTCTGGTCCACGGCTTGCGGACGAACTGCAGCCCCGCGCCGGCGCCCAGGCCGATGAGGGCGAGCAAGATCGCGCCGACCGCCAGGTATGGGGTGGTGGCGCTGTCGGATGTGCCGAACGCGGCGACGAAGACGAGCAGCCCGATGACGATGTTGAAAACGCTGTAGATGGCCACGCCGGCGAACACCAACGCGACGAACACCCCCGTAGACGTACGCCCAGCCGCCGGCGCCCCCTGAGGATAGGGCGGCGGCCCGTACGGGGGCGGCCCGTACGGGGGCTGCCCGTACGGCGGTTGCCCGGATCCGTACCCCGGAGATGGGGGGACCCAACCGGCCTGCCCCTCGGATGACCCTTCCTCCGGAGGCGGGGTGGGCTCTCCGGGCTGCTCCGGGGGCGGGGGCGGCGGCGTGCTCACAACGCCCAGATTAAGCCTCTACGCCCCTTCTCCCGAGTAGTAAATCGCCGCCTGCACCCGGCTCTTCAACCCCAGCTTGTTCAGAACCCGGCTGACATGCGTCTTCGTCGTGGCCTCCGCCATGTCCAGCTCTCTGGCGATTTCGGCGTTCGACAGCCCCCGCCCGATGCAGGCCAGCACCTCCCGCTCCCGAGGCGTCAAACTCCCCGGATCGGCCGCCGGCTCCCTCCGCGGCGCCTGCCCGGCGAACGCCGCGATCAGCTTCCGCGTGACTCCCGGCGAGATCAGCCCATCCCCGCGCGCCACCAGCCGCACGGCCTCGACCAGCGATTCGGCATCGGTGTTCTTCAGCAGGAACCCGGCGGCCCCCGCCCGCAGCGCCCCGAAGACGTACTCATCAAGATCGAACGTGGTCAGGATCAGCACGTCGCTGACCCCCGCCAGCTCCCGCGTGGCCGAGATGCCGTCGAGCCGCGGCATCCGCACGTCCATCAGCACCACGTCCGGGCGCGCCTCCCGGGCCATGGCCACGGCCTGTTCCCCGTCCGCCGCCTCGCCAACGACCTCGATGTCCTCGGCCCCGTCCAGAATCAGCACGATCCCCGCCCGGACCGCCGCGTGATCGTCGGCCACCAGCACCTTGATCGTCACCGCGCCTCGACCCCCGACTCCCTTTCCCGCGAACCAAGGCCCAGGACGGCCGCGTACGGCACCGCCTGCTCATCACCGGTGGGCAACTCGGCAGACACCCGCCACAGATCACCGTCCCCCGAAGCCCCGGCCTCGAAAGAACCACCGACCAGCAAGACCCGCTCCCGCATCCCGATCAGCCCTGCCCCAGCACCGGGCAGCCGCGCCCCACGCCCGCCGACCGCGTTCTCGACACTCATCAGAACCCGCCCCGCCTCGTACGCGATGACGACCCGGACCGGCGAGTCCCCATGCTTGAGCGCGTTGGTGAGCGCCTCCTGCAGGATCCGGTATCCGGCGAGATCAACCGATGCGGGCAGCTCCCGCGGCTCCCCCTCGACCCGCAGCTCGGCGACCAGCCCGGCCCGCGTGACCCGCTCCACCAACGTCTCCGCATCGGCCAGCCGAGGCCGCATGGCCTCAGCGGGATCGTCACCCTCCTGCCGCAGCAGCCCGATCATCGTCCGCATCTCGGCCAGCCCCTTCACGCTGTTCTCCCGTACGGACTCCATGACCTTCCGGACGGTCGCCCGATCGAGATCCTTACGCGAAAGCGCGGCGGTGGACTGGATGGCGATGGCGCTGAAATGGTTCGCGATCATGTCGTGCAGCTCGCGCGCCATCCGCGTACGCTCAGCCGCGACGGCCGCCTGCCGGTCGAGCTCGGCCAGATGAGCCACCTGCTCGGCCCGCTCCCGCTCCGCCGCCGCCCGATCCCGGTGCTCCCGCAGCACCAGCGCCGTGGTGACGGGCGTCACCAGCACCAGCCCCGCCTGCACCCCCATGACAGCGAGCAGCCGCCAGTCCGCGGCGAGGAACCCGGCCACGGCCCCGGCCGCGACCGCCAGCACGGCGGTGATCCCGAGCAGCCACCGAGCGAACCGAGCCGGCCCGTAAAGCGCCGCGGCATAGAGGTTGTCGGTGAAAATCAGCACCGTCGCCAGTGAAGGCCCCACGAACGCGTCGATCGTGATCGCGACGACCCCCAGCCCCAGCGAGGCGAGGGGCGCCCGCTGCCGCACCAGCACCCCGGCACAGGTGATCGCCAGCGGCACGCACAGCAGCCAGACGGGCACGCCCCGCTGGAGCGCGGCCCCACCCGCGATGAGAACCACCCCCATCGCAAAGGCCACCCCGGCCCCCAACGCCTCCCGTTTCATGTCCCCATCTCACCACCCCACACGCCCCGTTCCCTCCTGCGCGGGACCCGCCTGTGGATACACCCTTCGATGTACCGCCACCCCCGGCCAACCAGCGAGATCACGGGCAAGATGGAGGGAGCGGGCCCCACGGTTGCCATAACTGGTTCGAGGTACTCCGCAGAACCCGCTATGCTTGCTTACGCAGCGAGCGGCCGTAGCTCAATGGATAGAGCATCTGACTACGGATCAGAAGGTTACGGGTTCGACTCCTGTCGGCCGCGCACAGTAGAAAGGCCCGCCACCAGGGAAAACCTGGAGCGGGCCTTCGTGCTTTTCAGGACGATCTACGCGGTGCGTGATCGACGGGCGCGCTGCCCGTCCACGTCGTTGCGGGTCGCCTCGGTCATGCCGGCCACCGTCCCGAACCTGGGCCCGCCTCCGAGACGCCATCCCCGTGACCACGTCCCGACCGCCTCAGCAGCGCCTCGTCGGCCTCGGGCAGCCAGGAGTGCGGCGGCCGGCGCAGCCGGCGTTCCATGCTTCGGATCTCCGTCACGGCCTGGAGCAGCGCGTCCAGACCCGGATGTCGCAGGCCCTCGGGGAAGACGAGGTTCTCCAGGGCGAGCGGCACGGGATCGACCAGCGGCCGCACCACGGCGCCCGGAATCCCGCCGACCTTCGCCGTGGCCAGCACGGGCTCGCGGTGCCGTTGCAGGTAGAGGCCCATCTCGTGGGATCCGACCGGTGGCGCGTGTGGCGTGGCCAGGGTGAGCCCGAACTCCTCCGCCAGGCGCTCGCCCAGGTCGGTCCACTCGGTGGTGGCGGGATTGCCCGCCATGGCGTCCAGCGGGAAATCGGCCAGCACGCCGAGCGGCACCTCCTCCAGCGCGGCCAGCGGATGGTCCTCGGAGACCAGCACGGCGAGCGGATCCAGCCGTACGGGCACCTGGGCCAGCCCCTTGCGCACGGAAGCGGGCAGTCCGGCGAAGCGGCCGAACGACACGTCGAGACGCCCCTCCCGCATGGCGGCGGCCCCGGAGGCCAGCCCGCCGTGGAAGCGGGCGAGGATCTCCACTCCCGGCGCCAGCTCCCTGGCCCTGACCAGCGGCCGTGGCGGCTCGTGCCCCTGCATGTTGACGTCCACGAGCAGCGGTCCCCGGGCGCTGGAGACCTCCGCGACCAGCTCGTCATGCAGCGCGAGCAGCCGCCTGGCCCCGGACAGCAGCCGCGCCCCCGCAGGGGTCAGCTCCACCCGCCGGGTGGTCCTGGTGAACAGCGCCTGCCCGAGTTGCTCCTCCAGCCGCCGCACGTCGCGGCTGAGCGCCTGCTGGGCCACGTACAGGCGGGCGGCGGCGCGGCCGAAGTGCAGCTCCTCGGCGACGGTCACGAACACCCTGAGCAGCCGGGGATGCAGGTCCACGCGGCAACATTAACAACAGATCCGCGTTAATCCTGGCTTTTCCGGTGTTGGACCCGGCGTCGTGATCTCCGTCAGGGTGGACCCATGATCCCCATGAAAGAGCTGCTCAACGGCATGCCGCTGTCGCCCGCCCAGATCGGCGTCCTCCTGAGCCTGATCCACCCGCCGGGGTTGACGGCTCAGAACGTCACAAACGGGTGGCCCGCGAAGAGGCCGAAGCGCAGGAGGTTCAGAGCACCGGCATGACGTAGTGCTGCGGCAGCGGGGATCGAGGCGCCCAGGTTTGACCTGCTGGCCGACCAGTCCAGTCCAGCAGGCAGGCTACGGGCCGGTCCTGGCTGCCGGCGGGGCTCAGGCCGCGGGCATCCGCCGCTGCCGCAAGGGTCGCTGAAGACCCAAGCTGAAGACCCAAGCTGAAGACCGAACACGTTCGCCTGACCTGCGACAACGCCTTCGGATTGCATGCGGTGGCGGTAGTCGCCGCCGCGGTTCGGCACAATTACCGATATGCGAGTCGGATTGCTCGGACCGTTCGAGGTCCGGAACCATGACGGGGCCGTGGTGGAGGTTCCTGGGATTCGGCTGCGCGCACTGCTGGCGGCGCTCGCCCTCGAACCCGGCCGGATCGTCACGCGTGCGAGGCTGGTGGACTGGATCTGGGGGGAAGAGCCGCCCGCGGACGAAGTGAACGCCTTGCAGGCGCTGGTCTCCAGGCTGCGCAGGGTGTTGCCGGCCGGTGTGATCGAGGCGGATTCCGGCGGGTACCGGCTGGCTCTGGCTGCTGATGCCGTGGACGTGTCCCGGTTCGAGCAGCTGGTCGGTCAGGCCCGTGCCGCCGAGCCTGCGGCGCGGGCGGATCTGCTGCGCCCGGCCCTGGCGTTGTGGCGTGGTACGGCCATGGCGGACATCGCGCTGCAGGGCAGCGACGCGTTCGACTCCGCGGTCGCGCGTCTGAACGAGCTCTACGTCGCCGCTCTCGGGGATCGGGTGGATGCCGACATCCGCCTCGGCCACGGCTCGGAGTTGGTCTCCGAGCTGACCGACCTGGTTGCCACGTACCCGCTGCGGGAGGGGTTCGTGGCGGCCTTGATGCGAGCGCTCGCCGAGGCGGGGCGTGAGAACGAGGCGTTGACCCTGTACCAGCGGACGCGCGAGCGGCTCGCCGAGGAGCTGGGCGCCGATCCGTCGGCCGAGCTCTCCGCGCTGCACACCGCGTTGCTCCGCGGCGAGCTGGGCCGGCGAACGGAGAACCACAGGACGAACCTGCGCGCCGAGTTGACGAGTTTCGTCGGCAAGGATGACGACGTCTCCGCGGTCGCCGAACTGGCCGTCAAGCACCGGCTGGTCACCTTGACGGGGGCGGGCGGCTCGGGCAAGACCCGGCTGGCCACGGAGACCGCGCGAACGATGCTCACCGAGCTGCCGGATGGGGCGTGGCTCGTCGAACTGGCCTCGGTGGGGGCAGGCGGTGACCTGGCGCAGGCCGTTCTCACCGCGATCGGCCTGCGTGACCAGGCATTGCTCGGTGGCGCGCGGGCCGGGGACCCGATGGATCGGCTCATCACCGCGGTCCGGGAGCGCACGATCCTGCTGATCCTGGACAACTGCGAGCACGTGATCGAGGCGGCCGCGGCCTTCGCGGATCGGCTCCTGGGAGAGTGCCGCAGGCTGCGGATCCTGGCCACGAGCAGGGAACCGCTCGGTATCTTCGGGGAAGTCCTGTGGGGGGTCGAGCCACTCGCGCTGCCCGCCGAGGGAGCCGACCCCTCCGAGGTCGCGTCCTCGTCCGCGGTGCGGCTGCTGCGGGACCGCGCGGGTCTGGTGCGCAAGGACATCGGCTCCGACGCGCACACCTTGGCGACCATGGCGCGGATCTGCCGGGCGCTCGACGGAATGCCGCTGGCGATCGAGCTGGCCGCGGCACGGCTGCGCACCATGTCCGTCGATCAGCTGGCACGCGGGCTCGATGACCGTTTCCGTCTGTTGACCGGCGGCAGCCGTACGGCGCTTTCCCGGCACAAGACGCTGCGCGCGGTCGTGGACTACAGCTGGGACCTGTTGACCGAGGCCGAACGTGGCGTGCTGCGGCGGCTGTCGGTGTTCTCCGGCGGGGCGAGCCTGGAGGCGGCCGAACGGGTGTGCGGGGGCGAGGCGTTCGCCGGGGAGCAGGTGTTCGACGTGCTCACCGCGTTGATGGAGAAGTCGCTGCTCCTCGCCGACGGCGAGGACACGCCGCGCTACCGGATGCTCAACACCATCAGGGAGTACGCGGCGCACCGGCTCGCCGAAGCCGGGGAGACCGAGCAGGCGCGCCGGGCGCACCTTGCGTACTTCACCGAGCTGGCCGAGACGGCCGATCCGCACCTGCGTCGGGCCGAGCAACTGGAATGGCTGTCCACGCTCGAGCCCGAGCACGACAACATCAGCGCGGCCCTGCGCGGGGCGATCGCCGAGGGATGGGCCGAGGAGGCGACGCGGCTGGTCGGGGCCGCGGGCTGGTACTACTTCAGCAGGCACAGGGTCGAGGGCGCCGAGTTGAGCATCGCGGCGGTCTCGCTGCCCGGTGAGGTGCCCGATGAGGTGCGGGCGTTGGCGTGCCTGCTCGTGACCATCTTCGTGAGCTCCGGGGTCGGCGGCGATCAGTATCAGGCGCGGGAGTGGATCCAGGAGGCGTACCGGTTGTCCCAGCGCAGCGGGTATCACCACCCGCTGCTCGGGTTCGTCGGGTTGCTGGAGCGGATTCTGGAGGGTCCGACGGACTTCCTGCCCGCGTTGGAGCCGCTCATCACCGATGATGATCCATGGGTGCGCGCGCAGGCCAGGCTCACTCGTGGCCGGTTCCGGCTAACGCTCGGCGGCGACGAGACCGACGTGGACGTCGACGCCAAGATCGCCCTTGCCGAGTTCCGCACGCTGGGTGACCGGTGGGGGATCTCGTTGGCGCTGACCTTCCTGGCCGAACGGCTCGCCATGCGCGGCGAGTTCACGCGCGCGTGTGAGCACTACGAAGAGGCGGCCGTGGCGCTGACCGAGATAGGCGCGACCGAGGACGTGATCGGCCTGCGGGCGCGGCAGGCCCAGCTGTACTGGCTGCTCGGCGATGAGCGATCCAGCACGTCCGCCATGGCAGAAGCGCAGCGGTGCGCGGGCGGGATCGCGTGGCCGGACGCGCTTGCCGAGCTGGCGCTGTCGAAGGCGGTGCTGGCGCGCTGGCGCGGCGAGCAGGAACAGGCACACGAGCACCTGGCCACGGTGCAGGCGGTGCTGGGCGGCTCGGACAGGGTCGGCTCCATCTTTGCCAAGACCATGGACCTGTACGGCTACCTCACCGAGGATCTCGAGACGGCCCGCGCACACCGGACCGAGGCGTTCCGCACGACTGTGGAGCATGCGTATCTACCGGCGGTCGCCGAGCTGTTGATCGGGATCGCGGATCTCGCGCTGCGCCAGGGACAGTACGAGCAGGCCGCGCGACTGCTCGGGGCGAGCGACAGCGTGCGCGGCACGCCGGATCGTTCGCTGCCGGACGCTTCCAGGATCGCCGCGGACACGCGGAATCGCCTCGGCGAAACCCTGTTCACCGAGGCGACCCATGACGGTGCGCGGAGGGACTGGCGCGAGCTGGCCGAGATCACGCTCGCTTCGTGAACGACGCGCGCGCCCACAGGTAGCCGATCAACATGATCCCCGCACCAGGCGATCGCCGTGCTGGCCGAGCCCGTCGACAGCGTGCCGGTCAGCAGCCCGCGCAGGGTTTCGATGATCGAGGTGAACGGCTGGTACTCGGCGAATTGCCGCGCACCCGGCCCCATCTTGTCGGCCGGCACGAATGCGCTGCTCAAGAAGGGAAGGATCATCAGCGGGACACCGGCGAGGCCCGCACTTTCCGCCGACGGCCGGAATCCCATCAGCAACGCGACCCCGGTGACCAGCGCGATGGCCAACAGGCTCCGTAGCATGGTCCCGATCACGTGCGCGTTCAGCACCGCGGCCCGGGACACGCTCATCACACGAAGCCGGTTGATGAATCCGGTCGTCATGTCGGAACTCACTGCGATCGCGGTGGGGCATCGTGCGCGTCGGGGGTCAGCAGCGTGGTCAGCACGTTCACCGTCGTGGTCTTCCCGGCACCGTTAGCGGCGAGGTCCCGTCAGTAGTCCGGCATGATGCCGATCAAGGTGGGATCGGCGTCATCGCCGGGCAGCTCCAGGCCGGTGACGATCTGGGCGAGCTCGGCGGCCTTGACCAGGTCGCTCTCCGTCTCCATGCCCAGTTCGCGCATGCGCGGGAGCAGGCGGTCAGGGTCGCTGCCGGCGCGGCTGTCCGGCCGGTCGGGCTCGAACGTGGTGACGACCACGCCGCCCTCGGCATACACGAACTGCTGATCCAGATTGACGTTGTAGAACACAGTGGCCGCCACAGTGTCTTTGGACAGCCGTGTGATCACCTCGTCCAGGGTCGCGGCGAAGCCGTTCGGCTCGGCCAGAACGACTCCGCCATCGACTTCGAAGGCGGCGATCTCACCCTCCTCCCCTTCGGCCTCGGCTTCGGGGCTGATCGTGGCGCCCATGCGGAGGAGGGCCTGCTCCGCGGACAGATCACGAACGTAGGTGACGGACACGGCTTCGCTCTCGAACCAGTAGTTCATCTGCTGCCTTTCTCGGAGAACAGTGCCGTGATCATCGCATTCAGGTACGACGTATTCGCCGAAAAGCCGTTGCGGGAGAAGGCTGGGACACGGAACGCTTCCGGCGTGGATATGCACGCCAACCAGCTGACGGTGTCACCGGAGACAGTACGCGCCTTGGTGGATGAACAGTTCCCCGAGTGGCGGAGCCTGCCGATCACCGGCATCGCGGCCCACGGGACGGTCAACGCCATCTTTCGCATCGGCGACCGCTTCGCGGCTCGGTTCCCTCTGCAGGACGGGCACGTCGACTCGATTCGCGGCTGGCTGGAGTCCGAAGCGGAAGCCGCCCGGGAGCTGGCAGGTCGCACGCGGTTTCCCACGCCCGAGCCCGTCGCGCTCGGTGAGCCCGGCGCGGGCTACCCCCTCCCGTGGTCGGTGCAGA
Source organism: Nonomuraea sp. NPDC004186 (assembly GCF_053603495.1). Lineage (NCBI taxonomy): Bacteria > Bacillati > Actinomycetota > Actinomycetes > Streptosporangiales > Streptosporangiaceae > Nonomuraea > Nonomuraea sp. NPDC004186. The sequence goes on from NZ_JBSGFQ010000054.1 coordinate 22,951, forward strand.
CCTGGCTGCCCGGCGCCGTGGCCACCGATGAGGACCCGGGCGAATCGGTCGCGTTCGCCCACGACCTGGCCGATCTCATCAATGACCTGCGCGCGATCGACACGCGTGGCCGCACGTTCGCCGGCCAAGGCCGGGGAGGCGACCTGCAAGCCCATGACGGGTGGATGGAGACCTGTTTCGAGCAGAGCGAACAACTCCTCGACGTCCCCCGGCTTCGCGGACTGTGGAAGGACTTTCGGAGCCTGCCGCGCAAGGACGCCGACGTGATGACCCACAGTGATCTCATTCCGGGCAACGTGCTCGTGTCCGCCGGTCGGCTGGCCGGGGTCCTCGACGTCGGCGGCTTCGGGCCGGCCGACCCCGCTCTGGATCTTGTGAGTGCCTGGCATCTGCTTGAGGCCGGGCCGCGGCAGGTGCTCCGCCTGGACCTCGGGTGCGACGACCTGGAATGGGAGCGGGGCAAAGCGTGGGCCTTCCAGCAGGCGATGGGCCTCGTCTGGTACTACCTCGACACCAACCCCCCCATGAGCCGGATGGGCCGACGCACTCTGGACCGCATCCTGAGCTCCGGATCCCGCTGGACCGCGGGATAGTCCGTCGAATGAAACTTTCACCGGCCCTCGGCGGCCCGAAATCCAGGAGTGCTCCTTTCATACCTGACCACACCCCCGTTTCTGCCGGGTGACCGAAAACGCCGGAAAAGCCCACTGATACGAAACCACCCCGCCGACGAATATCGCACTGCGCGTTCCAGAAGAGACATGAACGACGGCGACGTCACGGGGAGAATTCGACATGGGGGACCTCTTCGGCATGCTCAAACGCAGGGCCGACGACAACGCGAGGAGAGTGGTGGACGCCTGCGCCGACGAGATCGCCGGTTTCCAGGCGATCGAGTCCGGATCACGGGCGTCGATGATGGAGTTCGCGGTCGTCGTACGGCGTCGGACGGCCGAGCTGGCCGCCTGCGGCGAGCCGCTGCTGGAAAGCGACCTGGCCTTCATCGAGTCGGTCGGCGAGCAGCGCGGCGCACAGGGGGTGGCACCGGGCTGCCAGCGCGGCGCGCTCGCGCTGCATGCCGCCTTCACGCTGCGCGAGATCTCCGAGGCGGCCGGGCCCGGCGATCTGACCGACACGATGCGCATGATCGACTGGCTGGCCGAGCAGGGCACGGCGGCGCAGGCGGTCTACACCCGCGGCTACTTCCGGGGGTACGAGCGGTTCCTGCCGACGGCCTCACGCGTCCACCTGCTGGCCACCATGGTGCTGCACGACGACCCGATGGCCGGCGAGCTGGCCGGGAGCCTCGGAGTGCCGATGACCGAGCACTATCTGGTCACGGTGGTACGGGTGGCCCCGGAGCCGCCGGAGCAGTGCCGGGAGGAGGTCATGGGCACCTTGTTGCAGCGGCACCGGATGCCGTTCGGATGGCAGGAACCGGATGAGCTCGTGGCGCTGGTGCCCTACCACGGGACGCGGCCGGAGCACCGGGCGGCGGCCGAGGGGGCCGGGCTGGCGCTGGCGCGGGCGGTCGCCGAGGTCGTGGGGCGGCCGTGCTCGGTCGGCACCGCCCACGGGCGCCGCCGCGCGCTGGTCCAGGCGGCCGCGCTGGCGCGGAAGGTCAGCCGGGTGGCGCCGATCGAACGGGTGCCGCGCCGGCCGTACGGGGTGGCCGACGTGTTCGCGGAGCTGGGAGCGGTGGAGACGCCGCAGGTGGACCAGTGGCTGCGGGAGACGGCGCGGCGGCTCGGCGACGGGCCCGACCTGGTGCCCACGCTGGACGCCTACTACCGCAACGACATGAACCGGCTGCGTACGGCCGAGTCGCTGCACATCCACCCGCGCACGCTCGACTATCGGCTGCGGCGGGTGCGGGAGCTGGTGGGGATCGAGCCGGGCTCCACGCACGGCGTCCGGGTGCTGAGCACCACCGTCACCCGGCTGCTGGCCGGCGCGTGGAACGAGCACGGCTTTGTCTGACCGCCATTTTGACATTAGTGATGAACACCTGCCCGGCGCCATGGCGGAGATTCTCCCGAAGTGACGATGACCGGCGCTCCTGGCTTGGCGAAAGTATCACTGGTAAGGCTCGGCCGGGCCGAAAGGGAAATCCAGCGAAAGGTTCGATCACATGGCAGTACATGCGAGAAGAATGCTCGTGGGCGTGCTGGCCGCGATCACGGCGCTGCTGTTCTCTGTCGCGCTTCACACGGGTTCGGCCGCCGCGGCGCCCGAACGCGGGTTCACCGACCAGTCGACCACGACGCTCAAGGACGCCCAGGGCAAGGACGGCGGGGCCGCGCTGACCGCCACCTACTCATGTTCCCGGAGCGTCCCGATCCCGGCGTACTACATCGACATCGACTGCTCGGTGTTCACCGGGGCGATCAGGATCCTGGTGACCTGCTCCGACGGTTACCAGTTCGCCAGCCCGATCATCTTCGCCGGGAACCGGTTCACGGGACGCGGCACGTGCGGGCCGCCGTGGACCGTACGCTCCGCCAACGCCGAAACGGTGTTCTGACCGGTCCATCCGCTCCCCGAGCCACCCGGGACCACCGGGTGGCTCTCTCATACGTAAAACGGCAGGCGGCACGGCATGCCGGGCGATCGATGGTCGGAGTCGCTCAGGCCACCAGGTGCTGCTCGGCCAGTTCGGTGAGCGTCACGGTGCACAGGCCGCCGCGCTCCGCCTTGACGTCGGTCACCTTGAGCTGCGTTCCCGGCGCCAGGATGAACTCCTCCTCGCCGGTGAACGCGGAGAAGCTGCGAATGCCGACGGCCCGGGCGGGGTGCACCTCGAAGAGGGTGCGCTTGCCGCGGCGGCCGAGGAACGCCTGGGCCACGCCGAGTTCCGACGTGCACGAGGACACGCCCCACCACGTCACGGTCCGGCCGAGCGGGTACTGCGCCCGCAGGTCCAGCGACACCCCGCGCCACAGCGGTTTCTTGCGGACCGGGAGGCGCGACACGGCCGAGAACAGGAGCCGCAGGTAAGGGAGGTACGGAACGATGCGGGTGCGGTCCGGATTGCGCAGGGTGGCGTTGATCTGCCGGTAGAACGCCGACTCGCAGGTGTAGAGGTAGAGGGCCGCGATCTCGTCGGCGGACAGGCCATCCACAGCACCGGCCGACTGCTTCTCGCCGAACCGGTACGACTGCTCCGTGTGCCAGTCGAGCCCCGACAGCAGCTTGGCCACCGGGGAGACGGCCTCGCGGAAGTCCATGAGCGGGGTGTCGAACACGCCGGTGATCGCCGGCAGGTCCAGGCCCTCGTCCTTGACGCTGGCGAGCCGTTCCAGGTAGAGCTTGTGCAGCTCCATCGTGGACGCGATGAACGCCCCCATCCGGTCGGCGGTGTCCGCGTCCGCCCCGCCCCCTTGCGCGGCGAGCTTGTTCCACCCCTTGCTGGGCAGCCAGTCGATCTCGTCGGCGCCGAGCGCCGCGAGTGCCGCGTTCACGTCGGCGAAGTGGTTCCCGTCGCAGAAGATGTCGCCCTGTGCCGCGGGGTTGGGGTGGTCGATGTGCCGGACCTCGACCTTGGGGTACTTCTTCTGGAGCCGGAGTACGACCTCCTTCAGGCTGCGCGCGTGCGCCCCCCACCACGCGAACACCACGCCCCGGTCCGCCTCGTCGGCGTTCTGCTTGGCCCTGAGGATCTCCTCGACGAGCCTCTCGACGACCGGCCGCCAGAACGCGGTGTGCTGGTCGGTCCCCATGGCCCCGTCGCCGCTGGCGGTGAGTGCCGCGTTCAGCAGCAGCACGCCCTGCGTGAGCATCGCCTGGAACCACTCGGGCGGCTGCACGGTGTCATGCTGCTTCAGCAGCGCGCGGATGTTGGCGATCGGCGTCTTCTTGGGGATCCCGTGCTTCCACATCGCCGCCGCCTTGATGATGCAGCGGATGGTGATGACCTTGCCGAACTGGCTGTCGGCCCAGTCGTGGAAGGTGTTGTCGAACATCGCGATGCCGGTGGCGCTCTCGGCCCGCGGGTACGGGTTCTGGCCGAAGACGACGACCTTCCACTTGTGCGGCGGGTTGGGCTTGAGCGCCTGGAAGGTCAGTTCGCGGACGGGCACGACCTGGGGACTGCGGTTCGGGCCGATGAAGGTGGCGGCGGCCGGTTGTGCCTCGATGACCGGCTTCAGGAGCGGCAGCCACGGCTCGCCGCCGCCCTTGAAGAGGTCGGCCAAGGCCAGCGGGTCATCCGGACTGTTCGCGTCATCCGGTCCGGGCGACGTGGGGTTGGCGTCAGGTGACGTGGGGGTGTTGGCGTCGCGCATCGATGGGCTCCCGGGTCGGCGAGGCGTGCCGGTGGCGGCACAGGGGACTGAGGTGGAGGCATTGTGCCGCGTGAAGATCCCGAATGTGATGCGTTCGCATACGCGGAGATCATTCACACATCCCAGGCAAGATCCAGTTTTGTCGTTGTGGAGCTGTATGTTCGTGTCCGCTGGAAACGTCCCTCCCCCTCGCCTGGAGTGAGCCATGACCGTCGATCCCGTGCAGCCGCCGCTCAAGGTGGTCCTGGTGGATGTCAACGCGAAGGTGGTGCAAGAGTGGCTGGCCGCGTTCGCCGACACCCCTGAGGTCGAGATCCACAAGGGCTCGATCCTCTCCGAGCAGGCCGACGCCTGGGTCAGCCCGACCAACTCCCGCGGGCGGATGGACGGCGGGGTCGACGCGGTCATCAAGCGGCACCTCGGGGCCGGGATCCAGCTACGCGTCCAGCGGGCGATCCGCGACCGGTTCGACGGGTCGCTGCCGGTGGGCAGTGCCGTGTGCGTGCCGTCCGGGGCGACCAACCCGAAATTCCTGATCTCGACGCCGACGATGGTGCAGTCGGCGCAGGACGTGAGCGAGACGCTGAACGTGGCCATGGCGTGCGCCGCCGCGTTCCAGGCCATCCACATGCAGAACGAGAAGGAGCCGGGCAGCATCACGTCGGTCGCGCTGGTCGGCATGGGCGCGGCGACGGGCCAGGTGCCGCCGAAGGTGTGCGCCAACCTGATGTGGACCGGCTACACGCTGTTCAACGACTACCGCTTCGAGGACTACGACGACCTGCGCAGGACGATCCGCGAGCAGCTCGACGACATCGACAGCCACCCTGAGGAGCGGGTCCGGATCAAGCCGCCCACCGACAGCCCCCGCGGCTGACGCCGCGGCGAGGTCACTCCCAGACCGCGGACTCCGGGTCGACGCCGTGCGCCTTCGCGTTCGCGAAGATCACGTCGCGCAGCCAGGCGGCCAGGCCCGGTGCGACCGCCTCGAAGTGCGCCGCGAACCCGGGATCGGCGGCGTACATCCGCCCTATGCACGCCTGCATCGAGTGCGTGCAGTCGAAGTACGTCGAGATCAGCGCGCGGTGGCGCTCGGCCAGGGCGTCGGCGTCGCCGGAGCCGGGCGCGACGCCGGCGCGCATCGCGGCGGCGAGGTCGGCGTTCAGAGCTTCGGTCGTGGCCGCGATGCCCTTCCAGTCCTCCGGTGTCATCGCGGCGGCCCGCTCGGCGTACTGTGCCCACTGCACGGTGTCACCCCAGCGGTCCTCCGCCTCCTCGACCCAGGCGGGCTGCCAGTCGTCGCCGAAGATCTCCACCTGCTGCTCCGGGGTCAACCGGATCCCCTTCTTCGACGCCTCCAGCATGCGGTCGACCGCGCTGACCATCTTCTGCAGCCGGGTGATGCGCTCCACGAGCTCTGACCGCTGCCGGCGCAGGTGGTCGCGCGCGTCGACGTCCGGGTCGTCGAGGACCCGGCCGATCTCGGCGAGCGGGAATCCCAGCTCCCGGTAGACGAGGACTCGGTGGATCCGGGCGACGTCGTCGTCGGAGTAAACCCGGTATCCGGCCCAGGTGCGCCCGCTCGGGCGTACGAGGCCGATCGTGTCCCAGTGGTGCAGCGTCTTCACGCTGACCCCGACGAGCGCGGCCGCCCGGCCAACGGTGAGGATGGCCATCAGCTCAGTATCGCTCACCCCGCCTGGGCCTCGATGCGCGCCGGCACCGGATCAGGGCCGGCGCCGTGCCGCGGGCAGGAGCGCCGGGCTGACCCATCCGTTGTCGGCGGGGTTGATGGTCACCCCGGGCGCCACGATCTCGTCGATGCGGTCCAGCACGTCGTCGGGCAGCTCGATGTCGGCGGCCGGCAACTGGGACTCGAGGTGCTCCATCGTCCGGGGGCCGATGATCGCCGAGGTGATGGCGGGGTGGCGCAGGACGAACGCGATCGCCAGCTCCACCAGCGTCATCCCCGCCTTGTCGGCCAGCTCGGCGAGCTGCTCGGCGGCCTGCAGCTTGCGCTGGTTCTCCGGCAGCGACAGGTCGAACCGGTTGGCCAGGCGCCGGCGAGCCGCGGAGAACGGCGCCTCCGCGTCCGCGCCCGCGCGGTAGCGGCCGGTCAGCCAGCCGCCGGCCAGCGGGCTGTACGAAAGCACGCCCATGCCGTAGCGCGCGAGCGTCGGCAGCGTGTCGGCCTCGATCCCGCGGGTGAGGATCGAGTACGGCGGCTGCTCGCACACGAACCGCTCACGACCGCGCTCGCGTGCGGTCCACTGGGCCTCCACGATCGCCGAGACCGGCCAGGTCGAGTGGCCGACGTAGCGGACCTTGCCGGCCCGGACCAGGTCGGTGAGCGCGCCGAGGGTCTCGTCGATGTCCGTCTCGGTGTCGTACCGGTGGATCTGGTACAGGTCGATCCAGTCGGTGCCCAGCCGCCGCAGCGAGTTCTCGACCTCGCGGACGATCCAGCGGCGGGAGTTGCCGCGCTGGTTGGGGTCCTCCCCCATGGGCATGTGGGCCTTGCTCGCGAGCACGACGTCGTCGCGCCGGCCGCCGGCGAGGGCCTTGCCCACGATGATCTCGGACTCGCCGTCGGAGTAGATGTCGGCGGTGTCGATGAAGTTGATCCCGGCATCCAGGGCACGGTGGATGATCCGGATGCTCTCGTCGTGATCCTTGGTGCCCCAGTCGCCGAACATCATGGCCCCGAGGCACAGCTTGCTGACCGAGACGCCGGTGTGTCCCAGACGTCGGTACTCCATGAATGGCTCCTTTCCGGTCGTCGACACTCACTGTGCCGTCGCCGGACGCCGCATGGGAGGGCGAGCTGTTCCGGGGTGTGGCAGGGCCCCCATTACGTCACATGCTGCAGGTAGGTGAGGACCGCCATCACCCGGCGATTGTGGTCGTCGGACGGTGGGAGGCCCAGCTTGGCGAAGATGTTGTTCGTGTGCTTGCCGACCGCCTTGTCCGTGACCTGGAAACGGGCGGCGATCGCGAGGTTGGACAGGCCCTCCGCCATCAGCGCCAGCACCTCCCGCTCCCGCGGCGTGAGCCCGCCCAGCGGCTCGTCCCGGCTGCGGCGGGTCAGCAGCTGCGAGACGACCTCGGGGTCCATGACGGTGCCGCCCGCGGCGACCTGGCGTACCGCGTCCACGAACCGGTCGACGTCGCCGACCCGGTCCTTGAGCAGGTAGCCCACGCCGCCGGACCGGTCGGAGAGCAGCTCGCGGGCGTACAGCTGCTCCACGTACTGGGAGAGGATCAGCACCGGCAGCCCCGGCACCAGGCGGCGGGCCTCCAGCGCGGTGCGCAGCCCCTCGTCGGAGTAGCCGGGCGGCAGCCGTACGTCCACCACGGCCACGTCCGGGCGGCCGCGGGTCAGCGCGTCCAGCAGCATCGGGCCGTTGTCGACCGCCGCGGCCACCTCGAAACCGTTCGCCGTCAGCAGGCGGATCAGGCCGTCGCGGAGGAGGGCGAGGTCTTCGGCTATGACAACGCGCACGGGAGCTCCATGGTGAGTTCGGTCGGGCCGCCGGACGGGCTGCGCAGGACGAGCCGGCCGTCGAAGGCGGACAGGCGTCTGTCGATGCCGCGCAGGCCGCTGCCGGCGGCCCGGTCGGCCCCGCCGCGCCCGTCGTCGCGTACCGCCACCCGGAGCAGGCCGCCCGTGTGGGACACCCGCAGCCACGCACGGGACGCGCCGCTGTGCTTGGCCACGTTGGTCAGCGCCTCGGCGGTGGCGAAGTAGACCGCGGACTCGACCGGCGCGTCCAGGCGGCCCGGCAGGTCGATCTCGACCTCGACCGGCACCGGGCACAGCAGCGCGGCGGCCTCGACCGCGCCGGCCAGGCCGCGGTCGGCCAGCACCGGGGGATGGACGCCGCGCACCAGGTCCCGCAGGTCGGTCAGGGCCTGGCCGGCGACCTCCCGGGCCTCGTCGATCATCATCCGGACCTGGGCCGGATCGCGGAGGTCGCGGGCCAGCCCCAGGTTCATCCGGATCGCGATCAGCTTGGCCTGCGCGCCGTCGTGCAGGTCGCGTTCGATCCGGCGCAGCTCGGCCGCCTGCGCGTCGACCACCACGGCCCGCGACTCGGTCAGCTGCCTGATCCGCGCGGCCGGAGTCGCCTCCGGGAGGAGCAGCAGCGCCGACAGCCGCGCCTGTCCGGTTATGAGCAGGGGCAGGGCCATCAGGATGACGGCCGCGATGGCCGCGATGGAGACGCTGAGGGAGAACGTGTTCAGCGTGCTCGTCTCGATCGGGCGTACCCGGAAGAACATGTAGTCGAAGGCGGCCAGCAGCCCCCAGACGACGAGCGCGGGGACCGGCCACGTGACGGCGTGCACGCCCAGCCAGGCCAGCTCCCGCCGGGTGCCGGCCTCGTGCGGAGCGGGCCGCGGACCCGGGTCGAGCACGCGTCCCGCCCAGGCCCGCTGCACCCCGGCCAGGGACCGGACGAGCGCGAGCGCGCGGCGCAGCAGCGGCACGCCGAGCCCGGCCACCGGGACCAGCACGACGCTCACCAGCAGCATGCCGATCAGCGCCGGCGCGGCCACGCCCGTGGCGGCGTTCAGCAACAGCCCGCCACCGGCGGCGAACGCTCGGCGGATCCCGGTCACGCCTGCAGTCTGCCCGACGCGCGGCGCGCGGGCGGTAGGCCTGGACCTACCTCCGTGGTGGGCGCACCCCCATCGAGATCCGCCCGCCGGACCGGCAGGCTGGCGGCCGTCAGCCGGACGACCGGGGGGAGACCATGATCGAAGTGAGCGGACTGACCATGAGATACGGGGACAAGGTCGCCGTCGACGACCTGACGTTCACCGTGAAACCGGGGCTGGTGACCGGCTTCCTCGGCCCGAACGGCGCGGGCAAGTCCACCACCATGCGCGCCGTCCTCGGCCTGGAGGTCCCCACCGCCGGCAAGGCGCTGGTGAACGGCCACCCGTACGCGTCGCTGCGCCGGCCCATGCGCTCGATGGGGGCGCTGCTCGACGCCGGGGCGGTGCACGGGGGCCGCAGCGCGTACGCGCACCTCGCCTGCCTGGCCCGCAGCAACGGCATCGGCCGCCGCCGGGTGACCGCCGTCCTCGACCAGGTCGGCCTGAACGCCGTCGCCGGCAAGCGGATCAGCGGCTTCTCGCTCGGCATGCGGCAGCGCCTGGGGATAGGCGCGGCGCTTCTCGGGGACCCGGGGGTGCTGATGCTCGACGAGCCGCTGAACGGGCTGGACCCGGAGGGCATCCGCTGGCTCCGCGACCTGCTGCGCTCCCTGGCGGCCGAGGGCCGCACCGTGCTGCTGTCCAGCCACCTGATGAACGAGATGGCGCTCACCGCCGACCACGTCGTCGTCATCGGGCGGGGACGGCTGATCGCCGACACCGACATGGAGGCCCTGGCCGGGCACTTCCAGCGCGACGTGCTGGTGCGTACGCCGCACCCGGAGCGGCTCGCCGGCGTCCTGCGCGCGCACGGGGCGGCGGTGACCTTCGAGGACGACGGCGCCCTGTCGGTGCACGACCTGGACGCGGCCCGGATCGGCGTGCTCGCGCTCTCCGAGGGGATCGCGCTCGCTGAGCTGTCGCCGCGCGGCGCGTCCCTGGAGGAGGCGTTCGTACGGCTCACCGAGGACAGCGCCGAGTACAAGGCAGGCGGCCGATGATCGACGTGATCGCTTCGGAGTGGCAGAAACTCCGGTCGCTCCGCTCGAACCTCTACCTGCTGGCCTGTTCGGTGGCGGCCGTCCTGGCCTGCGCCGGGGTGTCGTTCATGATCGGACGCGGGTTCGACAACCTGTCGCTCCATGAGCGGATGGCCTTCACCGGCAATGGGGACGGCCTCGGCAACGGGATCGCGGTCGCCTACTTCGTGTTCGCGGCGCTGGGCGCGCTCGCGATCACCTCGGAGTACAGCACCGGGATGATCCAGACGAGCCTGGTGGCCGTGCCGCGCCGGCAGGCGCTGCTGCTGGCCAAGGTCCCGGGGCTGGCCGCGGTCGCGCTGGTGGCGGGGCAGGTCCTGGCGTTCGGCATGCACGCGGGGGCCATGATGGTGCTCGGCGACCGGGCCGGGCAGCTGCTCCGCGACGGGCAGACCCTGGGCACGCCGCTGTCGGAGCCGGGCGTGCTCGCCTCGGTGGTGCTCGCCGGGCTGTCGATGGCGGCGGTCGCGCTGATCGGGCTCGGCGTCGGGGCGGCCGTCCGCTCCACCCCCGGCGCCCTGGTCGCGCTGATCGTGATCATCGTGGTGCTGCCGGTGGTGGCGAGGACACTGCCCATGCCGCTGCGCGCCCAGGCCGCCTCGTTCATGATCGAGAACCTGCCGCTCCAGATCGCGGGGGTCGGCGGCGGGATCCTGCCGCCTGCCGTGGCGGCGGGGCTGCTGGTCGCGTACGTGGTCGCCGCGCTGACGGCGGGCGCGGTGACGATCGCGTTGAAGGGGCGCAGGATCAAGGTGCTGGCGGTGGGAACGGCCGCCGCCGTCCTGGTGTCGGCGGTTCCCGCCGCCGCGGCCGGTTCGCCGGGCTCCGGCCCGTCGTCGCCGGCCTGGGCGGCCTGTAAGGACGTCTCCAAGGACATGCGGTGTGCCTCGATCGAGGTGCCGCTGGACTGGGCCAGGCCGTCCGGGCGGAAGATCCGGCTGACCGTCGGCATGCTGCCCGCGACCGGCGCCGAACGCCGGATCGGCACGGTGTTCGCGGTCCCCGGCGGGCCGGGCGGCTCGGGCGTCAAGGACCTGAGCAAGGCCGCGGGCAGCTTCGCCGAGCTGCGGGATCGTTTCGACGTGGTCAGCGTCGAGCCCCGCAACACCATCGACAAGGGCGTGCTGCCGTACGACTGCCTCGTCTCCGGCCCGTGGATCGCCCTGCCCGACACCCCTGCCGAGTACGCCGAGCTGGGCAGGCGCAACCGGGCGGCGGCAGAGCGATGCCGCGCCGCCGATCCCGAGTTCTTCGACCACATGGATTCGGCCTCCTTGGCGCGGGACATGGAGGCGATCCGCGTCGCGCTGGGTGAGGAGAAGCTGAGCTTCATCGCCAACTCCTACGGCGGCGTCCCCGCGATCGCCTACTCCCGGCTGTTCCCCGGCCGGGTGCGCGCGATGGTGTTCGACGGCCCGGCGAACCCCTATGAGGACCGCGCGCAGGGCAGGCTCCCGCATGAGGAGTCCTTCGCCCGCTTCGCGGCCTGGTGCGCGGCGACCACCGCCTGCGCGCTGCATGGCCAGGACGTCGGCGAGGTCTGGCGGGCGCTGGTGGCGCGGGCCGACCGCTCCCCTGTGCCGGTCAGGGGAGAGCGGTCCGCCTACAGCGGGTTCGACATCAAGGAGGCCGCCGCCCCCAGCGTCATCTCACCGGGTCCGAAGCCCGAGTACTCCCGGTGGAAGGAGCTCGCCGAAGCGATCAAGCGGGCCGCCGCCGGTGACGCCTCAGGGTTCGCCGACTATGTCCGACAGAGCACGAAAAGCCTGAAGGTCCCCTCGTACACCGGGGTGAACATGACCCACTGCCTCGACGGCATGGGATTCCGCGACTACGAGGAGTACCGGAAGAAGCGCCGCTTGGGTGAGCGCCTGCTGCCGAACCTCGCCGGGACCGAGCTCTGGCACCCGCTCGCCTGCGTCGGCTGGCCGGCCCCCGTCACCAACCCGCCCGCGCCGCTGCCTGCCGAGGGGTTGCCGCCCTACCTGGGCGTCGGCTCCTGGACGGACTTCGACGGGGCCGCGGACATCGTACGGCGGGTGCCCGGCTCGGCCGCGGTCCGCTACGAGGGGAACGGCCACGGCCTGTACAACAGCGGCGATTCCTGCATCATCGCCCACGTCAACCGCTATCTGACCAGCCTGCGCCTGCCCGCGCAGGGCACCGTCTGCCGGCCCCCGGCGTAAGCCTCAGAGCAGGCCCAGCTCGCCGAGGGGTTTGCGCCAGTAGTCCTCGTCGAGGGACCTGCTCTGGAGGAGGGCCTCGGTGTCGTCGTGGGTGCGGCCGAGGTCGGCGGTGACGTGCAGGATCCGGTTGAAGGTCCTGAACGCCGCGTCGTCACCCGGCTTCATCTGGCAGTGGTGAATGCGCTCGTACCAGTACTTCTGCTCCTCCTCGATCCGCGGCAGGAGCTCTGCGCGGGTGAGGGTGCGTGCTTCCTCGACGGTGAGCCTCTCGAAGCCTGGCATGGCCTCATTGTGCCTGCGCTTCGGCTCAGGGCTGACAATCCCGCGAAACATTAACCCTCTGCACTAGTCTTGCCACCGTGAGTAACAGAGTCCTCCGGCGGATCGGGCGGCGCGGCGCGTCCCTGGCGTTCGTCGGCCTGTTATCTCTGGCCATCGCCGCCTCGCTGGCCTTCGCGCCGGCGAGCCAGCGTGCCACCCCCTCCTATGCCGTGCTGGCCTCCATCGCGCCGCTTGACGTCTGGGCGGTGCTCTGGCTCGCCACCGGCGTGCTGTGCCTGGTGCAGATGTTCCTGCGCTCCGACCGGATGGCCTTCGCCGCCGCCACCGCGCTGGTCCTCCTGTACGGCCTGGTGTTCCTGGCCTCGACGTTCACCGGAGACAATCCGCGAGGCTGGGTCGGGGGTGCGGTGTGGCTGGCGTTCGGCGGCTGGATCACGCTGATCGCGACCTGGCCGGAGGCCGTCACGCTCGACCGGCTCCCGGGCTCCGGCTCGGCGGTGATCGTCGCCAACGCCGCCGGGATCATCCAGTCCTGGAATCCGCAGGCCGCCACCATGTTCGGCTGGAGCACCGACGAGGCGGTCGGGCGGCCGTTGACGATGCTCATGCCGGCGCGTTTCCGCGACAGGCACGACATGGGGCTGACCAAGGTCCGCGTCAACGGCCACTCCGAGCTGGCCGGTCGGATCATTCCGCTGGTCGGCCTGCGTCGCGACGGCACGGAGTTCGCCATCGCGCTGACCGTCAACGCCTGGCACAGCGACGACGGGATCACGTACACCGGCGTGATACGCCCAGTGGAAGGAGGCCACGCTGACTGACATCCTCATCCAGGTCGCCGTCGGGATCGTCCCGCTCGGCGTGGCGTACCTGGCCTTCCGCTCCGCCACCGACGCCAACAAGAAGACCCAGCAGACCGCCATCCTCCAGGCCGAGCGCCAAGCCGAGTTAGAACGCTCCAAGGTGGACGCCGAGGCCTTCCTCAGAGCGAAGACGATCTACGAGGACGCGCTCAGCCAGATGGAGAAACAGCTGAACAGGGTGCAGAATCAAGCCTCCCAGCTCAGCACCGACCTGATCGGCGAGCAGAGCACGACCACGGCGATGCGCGACCAGATCGGCCAGCTCCAGGCCCAGATCCGCGCGCTCGAACGCACCGTCGTCGCCCTGCGCGCCCAGCTCATCGCCGCGGGGATGGCTCCCGTGCCCACGTCCGAGGCCACCGGCCCCTACTTGCGCAGACGCCTGCTCGGCGAAGGATAGAAGACCGGCCCTCGGCGCTGACCGCCGACCATCTCAGGGCCGAACGATCGGGCTCCCCCCGCCCGCTTCCACCGCCACGCCCGCCCGCTTTCTCCGCCGCCCCTGTTGATCAGAGCCCGTGTGCCTCGGCCAGCAGTTCCGCCGAGCGCAGCCAGACCTTCCTGTCGGCGGCCGAGAAGGCGACGATCAGCTCATCGGCGTCGGCGAGCTTGGCGAACCGGTCGACATACTCCTTGACCTCCGCCGCGTCCCCGACCGCCGAATACTTGGCCATCTGCACGATCTGCTGCCCGGCCGGCGACCCGAGGATCATGTCCGCCTCCTCGGTCGTGAACGTGCGCCCCCGCCCCAGGAACCTGCTCACCCTCAGCCGCTTCGAGGCCAGGAACTCCTCCTGCGCCTCCTCCGACGTGTCCGCCGCGATCACGTTGAGCGCGGCGATGACATGGGGGCGGTCGAGCTGCGCCGACGGCTGGAAGTCACGCCGGTAGAGCGCCACGGCCTCCTCCAGGGCGGCCGGGGCGAAGTGCGAGGCGAACGCGTACGGGAGCCCCAGCGCGGCGGCGAGCTGCGCCCCGAACAGCGAGGACCCGAGGACGTAGAGCGGGACGTTCGTGCCCTTGCCCGGCGTGGCGTCCACGCCCGGGATCCGGGACTCACCCGACAGGTAACCCTGCAGCTCCAGAACGTCCTGCGGGAACGTGTCGGCGGCCGACGGGGTGCGGCGCAGGGCGCGCATGGTCTGCTGGTCGCTGCCCGGCGCGCGACCGAGGCCCAGGTCGATGCGTCCCGGATGCAGGCTTTCGAGGGTGCCGAACTGTTCGGCGATGGTGAGCGGGGCGTGGTTCGGGAGCATGACGCCGCCCGCCCCGAGGCGGATCGTCCGGGTGTGGGCGGCGACGTGGGCGATGAGCACGCTGGTCGCCGAGGAGGCGATGCTGGCCATGTTGTGGTGCTCGGCGTACCAGATCCGCCGGTAGCCCAGGTCCTCGGCCCGCTGGGCCAGGGCCACGCTGGCGGCGAAGCTGTCCGCCGCCGTCTCGCCCTCGCCGATGATCGCCAGATCAAGGATGGACAGCGGCAGAGTCATGAGTACGCGCCTTTCGCAGAGCGGTTCGACCTGGCTGTGGACAACAGCCGCGAAGGCGCCGTTATTTCACCGATGGGCCCCTGGCGGGCGCAAGGGCCCATCGAGTCTCATGAGGCCGTACAGGTCACCGGTGACGGGACGCCGTTCTGGCCGTTCCAGTTGGCGACGAAGCCGAACGTGGTGCTCGCTCCGGCCCCGAGGGTCCCGTTCCAGTTGAGGTTCGTCACGGTGACGGTGCCGCTGCCCGAGAGGTTGCCGTTCCAGAGCTGCGTGATCGACTGCCCGTTCGGGAACGTCCAGCCGACCTTCCAGCCGGCGATGGTGGCCGAGCCCGTGTTCTTCACGGTGACCTCACCCTGGAAGCTGCCCTGCCACTGGCTCGTCACCTTGTACGTCGCCGCGCAGCCCGCGGGGCCGGTGGTCGGCGTCACGGTGGGGGTGACCGTGGGCGTCACGGTCGGGCCGACGGTGGGCGGCGGGGCGGCGACGGCCAGGTCGTAGGCCCGCTGCGGCACGAACTGTCCCGCGCTCGCGATGCACCCGTCCGCCTCGCCGGGCGGCTTGACCCAGAGGTAGGCGTCGACGGCCGAGTCACCCGTGTTCGTGGTGCTCCAGATGCCCGTGGCGCGGCCCGCCGGGTCGCACCACTCGCTGCCCTGCGGCCCGTTGCCGTTGCGGCTGGTGTCGACGACCGCCTTCAGCCTGGACACGCCGGTCGCCGCGATGATGCTCTTCGCGTACGACACCAGGCCCGAGGTGGCGCGGTAGTTGGAGGTGTTGACGGCGATGCCGTCGGCGCTGTTGGCCACGTCCGCGCCGGTCAGCCTGGACGCGGCCTCCGAGGCGGACAGCCAGGCATCGTGTCCGATGTCGAAATAGACCTTGACCTGCGACGACGTCCCCTTGAACTTCTTCCCGGCGTACGCCATGGACGCCTTGACCTCGGCCTGCTGCGAGGCGTTCATGCAGTTCGTCATGATCGCCAGCGCGTCCGGCTCCAGCACGATCGTGGCGGGCCGGCCGCCGAGACCGGCCGCGATCTGGTCGATCCAGGCCCGGTACGACGCGTGGTCCGGCGCGCCGCCCGCGCTCGCGCCGCCGCAGTCGCGGTTCGGCATGTCGTACACGACCATGATCGGGATCTTGCCCGCCGAGGCGGCGGCGCCGACGTACGCGTCGACCTGGCTGCGCACGGTGGCGGGGTTGTACGTGGCGAACCACCGGCCCTGGGGCACGGCGGCGATCCGGTCCCTGATCACCTGGGTGCGGCTGTCGTTGGGATTCGCGGCGACCCATTTGGCCGCGTTCGTCTGCGGATCCACGTAGAAAGCGGAGTCGGCGGCCTCGGCGGTGGACGAGGACAGGACGATCGCCCCCGCCGCGGCCATGGCGGCCGCCGAGAGGAGCACCGCCAGGACGGGCCTTCTGCGAGACATGAAATTCACTCCGTCCGTCATGTGGGAGCGCTCCCACCAGCTCCTCGGATCGTAGGTAACCGTCAGTGCCCGCTCAAAGACATCCGATCGCTGCCATCCACGTCTTCCCAGGCCAGAACCTTGACAGGGGGTGAAACTTTCAGCGCAGACAGGCCTCGAAGACCGCGGTCAGGCGATCGACGTCGGCCGGGCTGGGCGCCTCGGGGCCGAGGCGGCGGCGCATGGCGCCGATGCCGAGGAAGACCGCCGTGGCCATGCGGGCCCTGGCGTGGGCGTCCGGGCCGCCCAGTTGCTCCTCGAGCGGGTCGAGCAGCGCCGTGATCAGGCGCTCGCGGGCCACGGCCTGGATATCCGGATCGCCGGCGGAGCGTTCGAGGGTGCGCAGGATCGGGCTCTCCGGCGGGTGCTCCATGCGCTCGGCCGCATATTCCGCCAGGCGGCGCGGCAGGCTCCCGCGGTCGCCGCCGAACAGGTCCCTTATGGTCGGCTCCCCGTCCAGGACCGCGCCGAAGAGGCCGGCCTTGGAGCCGAAGTAGCGGCCGACCAGGGCGATGTTGGCGTCCGCGGCAGCGGCGATCATGCGAACGGTCACGCGTTCGTACCCCTGCTCGCCGAAGAGCGTGCGGGCCGCACGAAGGATCCGCTCGCGAGTGGCCTCGCGGTCGCGGGGCCTCGCCTCAGACACCTGAGCATCCACACACCGAACTCTACTGAACGCACCCCCACTTGCCGCGCGGCTAGTAAACGGGCGTATACTCAAGTTCGCAAAACTGTAGTAAGGGGATGATGAAGCCTTGGTGGCGCATGCTCAGGCCGCAGCCCCCGCGAGGCGGCAGTACACCCACCGCGAAATCCTCGAGGTCATGTCCGGGCTGATGCTCGCCATGCTCACGTCGATGATCTCGACCTCGGTGGTGGGCACGGCGCTGCCGACGATCGTGGGTGAGCTGGGCGGTCAGGACCAGTACTCATGGGTCGCCTCCGCGACCATGCTGACCATGACGGTGTCCACGCCGTTGTGGGGCAAGCTGTCCGACGTGTTCGGGCGGAAACTGCTCTTCCAGACCGCGCTCGGGCTGTTCGTCGCGGCCTCGCTGGTGGCCGGTCTGTCGCAGAACATGGGGCAGCTCATCGCGGCGCGGGCCGTACAGGGCCTTGGTGTGGGTGGTCTGTCGGCACTCGCGCAGGTGATCCTGGGCGACATCGTGTCCCCCCGCGAGCGTGGCCGCTACTCCGGCTACATGGGGGCGGTCTTCGGGATCTCCACGGTCGCGGGCCCGCTGCTCGGCGGGTTCCTGGTGGACACCGACTGGCTCGGCTGGCGCTGGTGCTTCTACGTCGTGGTGCCGTTCGCCCTGGTGTCCTTCATCGTGATCCAGAAGGTCCTGAAACTGCCGAAGATCAAGCGGAGCACCTCGATCGACATCTGGGGCGCGACGACGATCACGGCCAGCGCGAGCGCGCTCATGCTGCTGCTGACGCTGGGCGGCGTCGAGTTCGAGTGGAACTCGATCTGGACGTACTTCCTGGCGGCGCTCAGCCTGCTGATGCTGGCCCTGGCGGTGCTGTCGGAGCGGACCGCGCGCAACCCGATCCTGCCGCCGCGGCTGTTCCGCAACCGTACGTTCGTGCTCACCGGCCTCGCCTCGCTGTTCGTCGGCATGGCGATGTTCGGCGCGATGATCTACCTGCCGCAGTACCTGCAGATCGTCAAGGGCCTCAGCCCGACCGAGTCCGGCCTGATGACGCTGCCCATGGTGCTGGCGCTGTTCCTGGCCGGCGTGATCTCCGGGAAGATCGTCACCCAGACGGGCCGGTGGAAGATCTTCCCGGTCGTGGGCCTGCTGGTCGTGGCGGTCGGGCTGTTCCTGCTGTCCCGGCTGCACGTGGACTCCAGCGAATGGCTCATCGGCTTCGACGTGGCGGTGCTGGGCACCGGGCTCGGCCTGTCCATGCAGATGCTCATCCTGGCCGCCCAGAACGGCTCCGAACTGCGTGACATGGCCTCCACCACGTCCGGCGTGTCGTTCTTCCGCTCGCTGGGCGGCGCCGTCGGCGTGGCGGCCTTCGGCGCGATCCTGACGAACCGCCTCAAGGACGAGATAGCCGACATGCTCAGGGCCGCGCACATCGCGCTGCCCGGCGGCTCGAACGTCAAGCTCGGCAGCCCGAGCGCCATCCAGCAGTTGCCCACGCCGATCAAGAACATCGTGCTGGAGGCGTTCACCAGGGGCCTGGAGACGGTGTTCATGGTGGGCGTGCCCATCGCGCTGCTCGGGTTCGTGGCGACGATCTTCCTCAAGGAGCTGCCGCTGCGCGGCTCCTCGACGCCGGCTGCCGCGGCGCCGGCGCCGCTGAACAAGGACGACCTGGTCCTGGCCGGGCTGCTGCTCGAGCTGATCGCCCAGCGCGTCGAGCGGGCCAACGGCCAACCGTCCGCCCTGCTCACCGCGGTCGCCAAGATGGCGCCACCGGACGACCGCCCGGAACGCGAGCGGGCCCGGTCCGTCGCCAAGAACGTGCTGCGGCCGACCTCGCGAGCCCTCATCGCGCAGGCCGCACCCCCGCAGAAAGACCTCGTATCAGGAGGAATCTCACAGTGATTCGCAAGTTCGTGGGCGCCGTCGCGGCCGCCCTGGCCGTCCTGGCCGGGCTGTGGCTGATGATCGCCCCCTTCGCCCTGGGCTCCCAGCCGGAGGACGCCGACTGGACGAACACCACCCAGTCGGAGTTCTTCACCGGCCTCGGCGTGGCCGTCGTGGGGCTCATCGGCGCGATCTGCTTCGTGCTGGCCATCCACGAGGAGCTCGTCGTACGGGGCCTCGTGGCCGTCCGGCAGCGGCAGCCCGAGCCGGAGCCGGAGCCCGTGCCGGTCGCGCCCCAGGCGTCGTCCGCCGAGCTGGCGAGCCTGCTGGCCCCCCTCGTCGAGGCGCTGCGCGAGGACATGAACAACTCGGGTGAGCACCGCCGTAACGGCAAGGCTTCCCTGGTCGGAGTGGAGGACAACCGATGAAGGCCAAGCTGGGCGTCTCCGCCCTCGTCCTGCTGTTCCTCGGTGGCCTGTGGCTGGTCGCCGCGCCGTTCGCGGTCGGCTACCAGGGCAGGGGCGCGGCCTACGTCGACGCGACGGTCAACGATCTGTGGCTCGGGGGTTCGATCGCCGCGGTCTCGTTCGTGGCCCTGGTGATCTACGCGGCCGACGCCCTGCGCGAGCTGGCCCTCCGCGACGTGCTGATTGCCGAGCACCGCTCGGGAAGCCGTGATGGACGTCCTCGCTCCGCTGCGGCTCCATCACGGCACGCCGACAGCTAAGACGAGACGTGCCGTGTTCGGCGGTGACACAGACCCCGGACGGGAGCCACTGACCGGCAGGCTCCCGGCCGGGCAGTTCGAGATCGGCAAGGACGGTGCCGGCCTGCTCGTGGTGGGCTTCGACGGATCGGGCCCGAGCCGCAACGCGCTCGCGTACGCGGCCGGGCTCGCCCGGCGGGACAACGCGGCGCTGCTCATCGCCTTCGTGGAATCCCTCAACAGCGCCGCGCTGTGGTTCTTCGCCGGGTCGCCGATCATTCCCGACGCGGCGGCCGACCTGACCGAAGATCTGCGGGACGAGCTGAGAGGCGCGGGCGTTCCGTGGCAGTTCGTCAGCATGCGCGGTGACGCGGCGCGCGAACTGGAGACGCTGGCCAGCTCATACATGGCCGACGCCATCGTGGTGGGGCGCTCGCGTTCCTCCTGGCACGGCTCGGTGGCGGTCGGGCTGGCGAAACGGGCTCGCCGTACTGTGCTGATAGTGCCCTGAGCTGGTGGGACGTCGCATATGGTGGCGAGATGAAACGTGCTGCCGCCATGGCGTTCGTGGTGCTCGCGTCCGTTTCGTGCGGGACGAGCAAGCCTGCCGCCACCGGTTCCGTCCCTCAGGAGACCGCTCCCGCTTTCGAGAGCCTCGACTCGCCCACGCCCTCGCCGTCGCCCACCACGGGCGCGCCCGGCTCGACCGCCCCGCCGGCCTTCAGCGCCAAGATCTCGCGGCTCTCCCGCGAGCAGCTCCCGTACTCGTGGCGACCCGGCTGCCCGGTCCACTACCGCGACCTGCGGCTGGTCACGATGACGTACTGGGGCTTCGACGACAAGCCGCACACCGGGCAGCTGGTGGTGAACAAGGCGGTCACCGACGACATCGTGACGGTCTTCAAGAAGCTGTACGGCTGGCGCTGGCCGATCGAGCGGATGAAGCTGGTGGACGCGTACAAGGGTGACGACTTCGACTCGATCGAGGCCAACAACACCTCGGCCTTCAATTGCCGCCAAGCGACCGGGTCCACTCATTGGTCCAAGCACGCCTACGGGCAAGCGATAGACGTCAATCCCATCCAGAACCCATATGTCACCGCAAGTGGTAGCACAGCGCACCAAGCATCCAAAAAGTTCACAAAACGCCCCATGAAGGGAAAGGGCGTAATAAATCCTGGCGACAAGGTAGTTAAGGCCTTTGACCAGGTTGGTTGGGAGTGGGGCGGCTACTGGTCAGGAGCCAAGGACCTGCAGCATTTCAGCAAGGGCGGAGGCTGAGAGAATCTCCCATGGCGGCTAAGGACGGCGACGGCTGGATCGAATGCTCCCAAGGCCACAGGCACTGGGGGCTGCACGGCGCCTCGGGGCTGCTCGTCGTCCACCATGACGAGCTCGGCACGCCGTACGTGCTCATGCAGAAACGCTCCTGGTGGAGCCACCACGGCGGCACCTGGGGGCTGCCGGGCGGGGCCCGCGACAGCCACGAGGACGCTGTCGCCTCCGCGCTGCGGGAGGCCCGCGAGGAGGCGGCGCTCGCCGGCGACGGGCTACGGGTGCAGGGCGTCTACCGCGACGATCACGGCGGGTGGGCGTTCGAGACGGTGATCGCCGCGTCGCCCGAGCTGCTGGCCGCCGCACCCGCCAACGCGGAGAGCAGCGAGATGCGCTGGCTCCCGCTGCCGAAGGTGACCGACCGGAAGCTGCATCCCGGCTTCGCCGCCACCTGGGACGACATCCAGGGGGAGATCAGGCCGGAGACCCTCGTGCTCGACGTGGCCAACATCGTGGGCGCGCGGGCCGAGCACGGCTGGTGGCGCGACCGGCTCGGCGCGGCGACCCGGCTGCTGGAGGCCGTGTCGCGGCTCAGGCTCACGCATCCGGTGCTGGCGCAGTGGTATCCGCGCGTCGTGGCGGTCGTGGAGGGCGCCGCCAGGAGCGCGCCGGAGCCGCCGGGGGTTCAGGTGGTGGCGGCCACCGGGAGCGGCGACGACGCGATTGTCGACGTGGTGCGCCAGGCCAAGCCGTGGGAACGGGTGCTCGTCGTCACCGCGGACCGGGGGCTGAAGGAACGCGTGCACGAGCTGGGCGCCGAGACCGTGGGCCCGAAGTGGCTGCTCTCGCAGCTGGCCGACTGACCTCCCTCAGGTCCTCAGCGACTGACCTGCTCTCAGCGTTCCGCGGCGAGTACGGCGTCAGCGTTCCACGGCGAGCACGGCGTCGAAGGCGGCCTTCAGGCCCGTCACGTCGAGCACGCGCTGAAGCACGCCGTGGACTCCGACCAGGCGTAACCTACCGGCTTGGGCGGTAACCCGGCGCTGGTGCTCCACGAGCACCCACAGGCCGCTGGAGTCGCAGAACTCCAGCGCCTTCGCGTCGATGTCGACCCGCACGAGCCCTTCGGCGAGGAGCCTGCCCAGACACTCCTTGAGCTGCGGCGCGGTGAGCTTGTCCAGATCTCCGTCGAGGCGGACGAGCGCTGCCGATCGGCCGCGCTCCACCTCGACGTTGAGATCCGCCACCTCCTGAACGTACACCCCTGTCACCGCAGCCGCTATCGTGGTTTCCGCACAGGAGGGTTCGCATAGTGGACGAGTGCAGCCGCCTTGAAAGCGGCCAGGTCAGCGATGGCCTCGTGGGTTCGAATCCCACACCCTCCGCTCGCTCCCCTCATTCGCGGATGCCCGCGAACCCGTCGCCCACGCAGGCGGCGAGCTGCAGGTAGGCGTCCCTGGTCGGCTCCTGCAGCCGGTCGAGGTCGATCTCCGCGCCCTCCTCCAGATGCGGGTCGTACGGCACCCGGACCACCGCGCGGCACCTGGCGGCGAAGTGGGCCTCCAGCTTCTTGATGTCCACCGCCGACTTCGAGCGCGGCCGCACGCTGCACAGCACCACGGTCGCGTTCTTCACCAGGTCGCCGTAGTGGTGGGCCTCCAGCCAGTCGAGCGTCGCGGAGGCCGCCCTGGCGCCGTCCACGGACGGGGAGCTGACCAGCACGATCTGGTCGGCCAGCCCGAGCACGCCGCCCATCGCGGAATGGAGCAGGCCGGTGCCGCAGTCGGTGATGCAGATCGAGTAGAAGTTCTCCAGCACCTGGGAGACGGCCTGGTAGTCGGCGCCGCTGAACGCCTCGGACACCGACGGGTCGCGGTCGGAGGCGAGCACCTCCAGCCGTGAGGGCGCCTGCGACGTGAACGCCCTGATGTCCACGTAGCGCTTGACCTGGTCACGCTCGTTGAGCAGGTCACGCACGGTGGCCGAGGTCTCCAGGACGAGCTTGTCGGACAGGGTGCCGCGGTCGGGGTTGGCGTCCACGGCGATGACCCGGTCGCCGCGGACCTGGGCCAGGGTGGCGCCGAGACCGACCGTGGTCGTGGTCTTGCCCACGCCGCCCTTCAGGCTCAGCACGGCCACGCGGTGGTGGCCGGCGGTGACCGGGGTGCGGGCCCTGCTCACCAGCTGGCGGCGACGACGGACCTCCGGGGGTTCGCCCGGCTTGATCCAGCCTCCCGACGCCTTGTAGATCAGGCGGCGCCAGCCCTTGGAGGGGGCGTTACGCCGTCCGCGTAGCAGGGACTCCGGGTCGAGGCTGTCGGCGGTCGGACGGCCGGTGATCGGCGGCCTGGGCGATGCGGTGAACACGGGGATCGGGGCAGGGCGGCGCCGCCGCTCCGCGGGCGGAGGGATCTCGCGCTCCGCGGGACGCCACTCGTGCTGCTCGGTCCACTGCGGGGGCTCCTCCTGCTGAGCCGGATCCGACCAGGAGGGCCGCTCCTGCGGGGCCGGCTCGGACCGTTCCTGCTGGGCCGGCTCCGACCACGAGGACCGCTCCTGCGGGGCGGGCTCGGACCACGAGGACCGTTCCTGCGGAGTCGGCTCCGACCACGAAGGCCGCTCCTCACGCCGCTCCTCAGGCTCCGCGGGCTCGGCCTTCGGCCACGACGGCTCCGCGTCCTTCGGCCATGACAGCTCGGCGTCCGTCGACCACGACGGCTCCGCGTTCTTCACCCACGGCGGCTCCGTGTGCTCGCCCTTGGGCCACGACGGCTCCGCGGGTTCGTCCTTCGGCCACGCGGGCTCGGCGCGCTCGTCCGCCGGCCGCTCCTGGGGCTCGGCTTCCTGCGTGGCGGCCGGCTCCGCCCACTTGGGCGGCTGGATCGTCGGGAGGGTGTCGAACGGCTCCGACCACTGCGGGCGCTCGGTCTTCGGAGAGGTTTCCTCGGAGGCGGACTCGTCGTCCTTCTCCGTGGCAGGCTCGGCTTCCGCTCGGGCGCTCTCCTTCTCCGGCTCCTCGCGGGGCGGCTCAGGCGCCCGGGCCCACTCGGGCACGGACGACCAGGACGTGTCCTGTGTCTCCTGATCCGATGGCTCCGGCGGCCCCGACGGCTCGGGCGGGGTGAACGACAGCGCGTACGTGTCGGTGTCGTCGGGCCGCGGCAGCGGCTTCAACGGAGCGTGGAACGGATCCTCTTCGCGCGGGGCGCTCGGTGGGGCGGCCGGGGGCTCCTTCGTGGCCGCGCTGGCCGTGCCGAGCCACTCCGCGGCCTCCATCTCACCGTCGGGCAGGTCCTCGGCCGCCGCAGCGCCGTACACGGAGTCGACGGCCGCGCGGAACAGCGGCGGCGTCGGCGTGTCGGGCTGCGTGGGGACCATCCGCCACGGGTCCTGGGGGTACGGCGAGGCGACCGACTCGTCGGCAGCCGCGGTCGAGGCGCTCACAGAGACGGGGGCCTCCTCCGTCTCCTTGATCGCGTCGAGCCACGCCAGCTGCTCCTCGAGCGATTCCTCTCGATCGTGTCTTGCCACCGTGTTCCCCCTCGGGTGGGTCTAAAGGGGCAGCAAATACCTTGCAGATTAACGCCATGGGCAACCACACAGCTCGGCAACCCACAACTTCTTTGCCCGGCTACCGTAGTTCGCATGCGAGCCATTGAGATCGCCGAGCCGGGCGGACCAGAGGTACTTCAGTGGCGTGAGGTGCCGGATCCCCGGGTCGAGCGGGGAGAGGTCCTCATCGACGTGACCGCTTCGGCGGTCAATCGGGCCGATGTCCTGCAGCGGCAGGGGTTCTACGCACCTCCGCCCGGCGCGTCGCCGTACCCGGGGCTGGAGGTCTCCGGCGTGGTGGCCGAGGTCGGCGCGGACGTCGAGCAGTTCAAGCCTGGTGACCAGGTGTGCGCGCTGCTCGCGGGCGGCGGTTACGCTGAGCGCGTAGCCGTTCCGTGGGAGCAGGTCATGCCGGTGCCGGACGGCGTGCCGCTGGAGGAGGCCGCCGGGCTGCCGGAAGTGGCGTGCACGGTGTGGTCCAACGTCTTCATGGTCGGGCGGCTGCGCAGGGGCGAGACGCTGCTGGTGCACGGCGGGGCCAGCGGGATCGGCACGTTCGCCGTGCAGCTCGCCAAGGCACTCGGCTCGCAGGTCGTCGCGACGGTCGGCTCGGCGGCCAAGGGCGAGCGGGTCAGGGAGCTGGGCGCGGATGAGGTCATCAACTACCGCGAGGAAGACTTCGCCGACAAAGTACGCGCGGACGTCATCCTCGACATCATGGGCGCCAAATACCTTGCCGGAAACGTCCGGGCGCTCCGCACCGGCGGCCGACTGGTGATCATCGGGCTGCAGGGCGGCGTCAAGGGCGAGATCGAC
The DNA here is from genome assembly GCF_053603495.1 of Nonomuraea sp. NPDC004186. Taxonomy (NCBI): domain Bacteria; kingdom Bacillati; phylum Actinomycetota; class Actinomycetes; order Streptosporangiales; family Streptosporangiaceae; genus Nonomuraea; species Nonomuraea sp. NPDC004186. Next base: position 48,124 of record NZ_JBSGFQ010000054.1, read on the forward strand.
CTGGGGGCCCTGCTCGCCAAGCGCGCCTCCGTGCACGCGACCGCGCTCCGCTCACGTCCGGTGGACGAGAAGGGGGCAATCGTCCGTAGTGTTGTGGACAACGTCTGGCCCCTGGTCAGCGCCGGGGCCGTGCGTCCTGTGGTGCACGCGAAACTACCGATGTCCGAGGCCGCCGAAGCCCACCGATTGTTGGATTCGGGGGAGCACGTCGGCAAGATCCTGCTAGTACGGTGAGTGTTATGAATGCTGAGGACAACAACACCCCTCACATCGTGGTGGTGGGCCCTGACTTCCAAGGTCAGGGCGATAGTGGCGAAGAGGATCGATCGGTCACCAACCTGGTCGAGCAGCCCGCCAAGGTGATGCGCATCGGCAGCATGATCCGGCAGCTCCTCGACGAGGTCCGGGCCGCGCCCCTCGACGAGGCCAGCCGCAAGCGGCTGAAGGACATCCACGCGTCCTCGATCAAGGAGCTCGAGGACGGCCTGGCTCCTGAGCTGGTCGACGAGTTGGAGCGGCTGTCCCTTCCGTTCACGGAGGAGAACGGCGCGCCGCCGAGCGAGGCGGAGCTGCGCATCGCGCACGCCCAGTTGGTCGGCTGGCTCGAAGGGTTGTTCCACGGCATCCAGACCACGCTGTTCGCGCAGCAGATGGCCGCGCGTGCCCAGCTGGAGCAGATGCGCAGGGCGCTTCCCGGAGTGCCTCAGGGGGACGACCAGCACCGCCCGCCCGGCGGCTCCGGCCCCTACCTGTAACGGGCGCGAGCGCCTGCTCCGGGCAGCCGCCGGCTATCCGTAGAGCCGCTCGATCACCTGAGCGACGCCGTCGTCGTCGTTGGCCGCGGTCACGTGGTCGACGGCCGCGAGCACGTCCGGATGTGCGTTCGCGACCGCGTACGACGTGCCTGCCCAGCCCAGCATGGGCAGGTCGTTCGGCATGTCACCGAACGCGATCACCTCCGAGGGCTTGATCTCGTGCTGCCCGGCCAGCGCCGCCAGCGCCGTGGCCTTCGTCACACCCTGGGCGCTCATCTCGATCAGGCCCCTCGGGCTGGAGTGGGTCGCGGTCACCAGATGCCCCACCAACCCCTCGACGGTGGCCTGCAGCTCGTCCGCGTCCATTCCGGGGTGCAGGGCCAGCAGCTTGGCGCACGGACGCGCCGTTACCGAGTCGACGCGTGCCGTTAGGGCCCCCCTGTCCAGGCCACCCAGGAGGAATTCTGACTCATGCGCAAAACCCGCTTCATACTCGACCGAAAATACGAGATCGGACACGTTCGCTCTTAGCTGATCCACGACTTCCTCGAGTACATCGACCGTGATCAGGTGAGATTCCACTATCTGTTCGGTATGGAGATCGTAGATCAGTGCCCCGTTCGCACAGATTGCGAGCCCACGGTGACGTACGGCACCCGCGACCCCGCCCATCCACCGGGGCGGACGCCCCGTCACGAACACGAGCACAGCACCGGATTCCTCGACTTTGCCGAAGGCTGCCACTGTGCGGGGAGACACGGTTCCGTCAGTACGCAACGCGGTGCCATCGAGGTCGGTGGCCACAAGACGGGGCGCGGGAAGGCTCTGCATAACAGGTTCCAGTTTGCCGGGTGATGCCGCCTGACAGAAATCTTCGTTGGTACGGGAACACCAACGCGCCAGAATGGTGTTAGATGTGATGGCGTTGTATTAGCTGATCCCGTAGTGAAAACCAGCATGACTTTGTCTGAGCCACCCCGGGTGCTTGCTGTACGACACACCGGGACCCACGAGGTGTGGGTCCCATAGATTCACATCCTGAGGGAGAGCTTTTATGGCTCAGGGAACCGTCAAGTGGTTCAACGCCGAGAAGGGCTTCGGCTTCATCGCCCCGGACGGCGGTGCGCCGGACGTGTTCGTGCACTTCTCCGAGATTCAAGGCAGTGGCTACCGCAGCCTTGAAGACGGTCAGCGGGTCGAGTTCGAGATCACGCAGGGCCAGAAGGGGCCGCAGGCCTCCCAGGTCCGCGCCATCTGACCTTGTAGCAGCGAGACAGGCCGGGGTTCGCTTCCAGCGGGCCTCGGTCTTTTGCTTGTTCCGGGTTGGTCACGGCCGCGAACCTTCTGGGCTTCGCGGCCATCCACCCCTACATGAGGTACGCCTGGTTATGTCACCCCGTGACCGTTGCCGGGGTGTTCGTGCTCTTCATCAACGACCACCTGCTCAAGCAGGCCTGGCCCGGGCCGCTCACGGGCAAGCTCAGCGACGTGGCGGGGCTGGTCGTCGCCCCCGCGCTGGTGGCCCTGCTCTTCTGGCGGCGGGCCGATCTGGCGGCCACCGTGCTGACCGGGGTGCTCTTCACGCTCGTGAAAACCACGGAGACGGGCGCTGAGCTGGCTTCCCATGCCTGGACCCTTGTGGCGGGCCCATCGCGCGTCCTGGCCGATCCCACGGACCTCCTCGCCCTGCCCGCGCTCGCCCTGGCCTGGTGGGTACGCCGCCGCAGCCTGGAGTCGTACTCCGCGCGCTGGCGCGTGATCGTCACGATGCCGCTGGCCGTACTGGCGGTGACGGCCACATCGGCTGCGCCCGTGCCCCGCGCCAGCTCTGTCAATGTGGACGGGGACTCGATCGTCGTCCACGTGCAGGACGGCCTCACCCAGATCTCCGACGACGGCGGGGTCACCTGGGAGGAGGACGGCGGTGCGTGGGAGAGCAGGCCGCTGCAGAGCGCCGCCTGCGTGCCCCGGCAGCCGACGCGGTGCTACCAGGTGGTACCCGACCGGGTGGCCGTCGAGCAGTCCGACGACGGCGGCAAGACCTGGGGCCCCTCATGGGCGCTCACCGCGGACGACCGCGAACGACTCGCCCGGCGGCACCCGTCCAGGGCCGAACAGCACTCGATGGCACTGGCCGTGCAGGCCCGTCCGGGCGGGCACGTCGTGGTCGTCGCGAACGGCGTGGACGGGATCCTGGTCCGCGACGTGTCCGGCGAGTGGCGACACGTCGGCTTGCCCGGCTCGCCGGAACCCGCCGCGGCCGACCTGTCGCCGGAGCGCAACGTGGCGATCTTCCTGGCGGTGTGCATGCTGTTCGGCGGCGCCGCAGCGGGGTTGCAGCGCTACCAGCGCGCGTACATCGGATTCGCCGCGGCCGCCAGCCTCGGTCTCTTCACCGCGCTCAGCAGCCCCGATCCGTTCTTCGCCGGCGAGTACGCGGCGGGCCTGATCCTGTTCGGCGTGCTCGCGACCGTGGTGGGCGCGGTGGTGTGCCTCGTGCTGGCGGGCGCCGGCCGGGCTCGGCCCACGCCCGCGGCCGTAGGGGTGCTGGCGGCCCCGCTCGTCTACCTGACCGTCTACACGCCCTTCTACGGCTGGTCGGAGGGCACCCCGGGCCCGTACTGGGTCGCCGTCGCCCTGGCCGTGCTGCTGACCGGCCTGGTCGTGCTCGGGGGCGCCGTCCTCATCAGGAACGACGCCCGCCGCGCTTACTTGGACGGCTCCAGCACGTCGAGGCCCACGTAGGGCCGCAGCGCCTCGGGAACCACCACGGAGCCGTCGGCCTGCTGGTGGTTCTCCAGGATGGCCACGATCCACCGGGTCGTGGCCAGCGTGCCGTTGAGCGTGGCCAGGTGCCGCGGCTTGCCGTCCTTGTCGCGGTAGCGGACGGCGAGCCGGCGGGCCTGGAACTCCGTGCAGTTGGAGGTCGAGGTCAGCTCGCGGTAGCGGCCCTGGGTCGGGATCCACGCCTCGCAGTCGAACTTGCGGGCCGCCGACATGCCGAGGTCCCCCGCCGCCGTGTCGATGATCCGGTACGGAACCTCGATCTTGGCCATCATCTCCTTCTCCCAGGCGAGCAGGCGAAGGTGCTCCTCGTGGGCGTCCTCAGGGCGCACGTACGAGAACATCTCGACCTTGTCGAACTGGTGGACGCGGATGATGCCCCTGGTGTCCTTGCCGTACGAGCCGGCCTCGCGGCGGAAGCACGACGACCAGCCCGCGTAGCGCAGCGGCAGGTCGCCGCCGTCGAGGATCTCCTGGGCGTGGTAGCCGGCCAGCGCGACCTCCGAGGTGCCGACCAGGTAGAGGTCGTCCTCGGGGAGGCGGTAGATCTCCTTGTCGTGGGCCACGTGGAAGCCGGTGCCCTGCATGGTCTCCGGCTTGACGAGCACCGGCGTGATCATCGGGGTGAACCCGGCCTCGATGGCCTGCTGCATGGCCATGTTGAGCAGGCCGAGCTGCAGGCGGGCGCCGACGCCCTTGAGGAAGAAGAACCGCGAGCCGGACACCTTGGCGCCCCGCTCCATGTCGATGGCGCCGAGCGCCTCGCCGAGCTCCAGATGGTCCTTGGGCTCGAAGTCGAACTGGCGCGGCTCGCCATGGGTCTCGAGGACCACGTAGTCGTCCTCGCCGCCCTCGGGCGCGCCCTCCTCGACGATGTTGGGCACCGCCTGGACGAGCTCGTCGAGCTCGCCCGTCAGCTTCTCCGCCTCGGCCTCGGCGGCCTTGACCTGGCTCGCGAGGTCCTTGGCCCGCTGGAGCAGCGCGGCCTTCTCCTCGCCCTGCGCCTTGGAGACCGACTTGCCCATGCTCTTCTGCTCGGCGCGCAGAGACTCGAACGAGGTCAGCGCGGATCGGCGGCGCTCGTCCAGGTCGAGCAGCGTGTCGACGACGGAGTCGTCCTCACCGCGGGCACGCTGCGACGCCCGTAGCCGGTCGGGATCCTCACGAAGGGTACGCAGGTCAATCACAAGCCAAAGGCTACCGGCGCTGGGCAGCAGCCCGCCCCAGTATTACCGCGTACACGCGGACCCGATCGGTCGTCGCCTCGGACCTGACCCGCGCGTACACGCCGACTCGGTCCGCCGTGGCCTCAGACCTGACCCGCGCGGACCCGGGCGAGCCAGCCGCCCGCCTCGGCGAACTCGGGATCCGACGTGCCCCGCTTGATCTGCGGCGCGATGCCGTCGGCGCGCGGGTAGCTGCCGAGGAAACGCACCTCGCCGCAGATGCGGTGGAGCCCGGCGAGGGCCTCCCCGACCCGGGCGTCGGCCACGTGTCCCTCGAAGTCGAAGTGGAAGAAGTAGCGTCCGATGCCGTCACCGGTCGGCCGCGACTCGATGCGCGTCAGGTTGACCCCGCGTACGGAGAACTCCGTCAGCATCTCCAGCAGCGCGCCCGGGTGGTCGTCGGCGAGGAAGACGACCAGCGTGGTGCGGTCGGAGCCGGTCGGCTCGGGCAGCTGACCGGGCCGGGCCACCCGCACGAACCTGGTCACGGTGTCGGACCTGTCGCCGATGTCCGTGGCCAGCTCCACCAGCCCGTAGTGCTCGCCGGCGATGCGGGCGGCGATGGCGGCGTCGTACGGCGAGCCGGGCAGCGAGACCTCCTGGGCCGCCGCCGCGGTCGACGGCGCGGCCACCACGACGGCGTCGGGCAGCTCGCGCGCGATGAAGGCGCGGCACTGGGTGATGGCCGCGGGATGCGTGTAGACCCGCTTGATGTGGGGGATCTCGGTGCCGGGCCGGGCCAGCAGCGAGAACTGCACCGGCAGCAGCAGCTCGGCCGTGATCAGCAACGGCTCGCCCCACGCGAACTCGTCGAGCGTCGTGGTGATCGCGCCCTCGATGGAGTTCTCCAGCGGCACGACGGCGCCGTCGGCCTCGCCGCTGCGGGCGGCGTTGAGCGCGGCGGGCACGTTGGCGCAGGGCAGGCGCTCGGCCGTGGGGTCGAGGAGCCGCAGGGCCTCTTCGGTGAAGGTGCCTTCCGGTCCGAGATAGGCGAGTCTGGGCATGCATCCAGAGTATCCGCAGGTGGGCGCGCCGCGCGCCTCTTTCACCCAGGGAACTGCCCGCCTACGGCGGCCCGGCTGCTCAACGAGCACGATGCCCCCGGCCCGCGACATTCCGGCCTACAGCGGGCCCGACGCCCGGGACAGGATCATCGGCCCGAGCCCCAGCCTGGCCGCCCGCACCGCCTCCTCCTCTTCGGGCGACAGCGGCTCCCGCCCTTTCCCGCCGACCACGGGCCGCACGTACGTACGGGTCTCGCTGCGCCCGTTGATCGAGGTCAGCACGATGCCGTCGCCCAGCCCGTTGATCATCGCCACCGAGAACGACAGCCGCCCGGTCATCTCGGAGAGCGCGTCGTACCGGCAGACGGCCACGTCCCTGATGGCCTTGAGATCGCCCATGCCCTCGCTGGTCTGCCGGGCGAGCATCCGCTGGCAGTCCTCCACCGCCGCTCTGGCCTGCCGGAGCGACAGATACCCGACGAACACGCCGCTGACCCCGGCGACGACGCCCACGATGACCCATGTGGTAACGAGCACGGCACAGAGGGTAATGGCTCGGTCATGCGATCTGACGCCGTTTCGGCAACCAGGACACCAACAACCACACGAGGACCAGCGCGCCCAGCCCGAACCCGTTCTGGACGATCTTCCCCAGCACCAGGCTGACCCCCGGGATGTCGGCCGCCTTCAACGAGACGCCCCACCAGGGGATCGGCAGCACGTAATAGAGCCACACGCCCGCCGCCACCCGCAGCCTGACCGGATCGCGCCCGTCGCCCACGATCGCGCCGAGCACCACGACCACCCACGCGAGGTGGTGGATCCAGGCGACGGGAGAGAGCAGCACGGCCATGAGCCCGACGAGGGCGACCGCGGTGAGCTGGTCATTCGCCCGGTACGCCGCCCGCGCGCCGCGGAACCCGTACCACCCGACCACGGCCACGATCACCAGCCAGATCGCGTACGTCGCCGTCTCGGGCAGGTAGAGCCGGATCAGCATGCCGCGGATCGACTGGTTGGTGGTGCCCGCGTTCGAGCCGAGGCGGTTGGGATCGAGCAGTGCCGAGAACCAGAACTGCGACGCGTCCCGCGGGATCACCGCGAACGGCAGCAGCGTGAGCACCGCCGTCGTGAACGCCGCCATGAAGAACGTCCGCCACTGCCGCGTGACCAGCAGGTGGATCAGGAAGACGCCCGGGGTGAGCTTCACGGCCGTGGCCAGCCCGATCAGGAACCCCCGCGGCCACCAGGGCCGCTTGACCACGCAGTCGGCCAGGCACAACGCGACCAGCAGAATGTCCACCTGCCCGAAACGCACCTGGTCCCTGATCGGCATCAGGTACGTGCAGGCCACCATGAGCAGCGCGAACACCCAGGGCACGTACTTCCGGAGCGCCTGTCTGAACGACAGCCACACGGTCACGGCCAGCGCCGCGAATATCCCGGCCGTCCAGACCCACTGGGCCGTCCCCCACGACATCTCGGCCAGCGCCACCGCCAGCATCGCCGCGACGGGCGGATACGTGAACGGCAACAGCTGCGGGGCGGGTGTGACATAGTCGTACACCGGCCGGCCCTCGAGCAGCATCTGGCCCCCGGTACGGTAAACGTCCAGGTCGACCAGCCGCTGGTCATCCGGATTGGTGAGCCACACGACCACCAGGGGCGCCACGGCCGCCGCGACCACGAGCACCACGACCGCCCACGCCCACCACTGCCGCCGTACCACTCGCACCTCGCCACTTGTCACGATGTGGCACGTTACCGTGGCTGTTGTTGATCGAGGGCAAACAATGGGGGTCCGTACATGCCACACGCCACGCCCAATTGGGACGGCGCCGACCCCACCCCTGCCCCCAGCACCAGCGGGCTGACGCCCACGCGCACAGCCGATGGCACCGCCCCCCGGCCCAGATCAGAACACCCCATCGCGGCACCACATCAAACCCCGGCCACCCACGCCGCTGCCAGGCCCACGCCCGCGCGCGCCTCCGCCAGGTCGGTGCTCCAGCCCGCCTCCAAGGCAGGAGCACCCAAGCGCACCCATGCGAGCAGGCGCACTCTCGGCACCCTCGTCCTCACCCTCGGCCTGGCCGCCGCAACCTGCCTCTCGCTGGCCCCATTTCCGGCCTCCGCCGCCGCCGCGACATCCCCCGGCACGTCCGCAAGCCCATCCACCACCGCTGCACGGCAGCACCAGCAGTCCGCCCAAGTGCTCGATCAAGCCCACGTAGCCCTCATCGGCGTGCCCGGCCTCGAATGGAGCGACCTCAACCCGTCCCGGACCCCCCACCTGTGGTCCCTCCTCGGCCAGGGCGCCTCCGCCTCCCTCTCCACGCGAGCCGTACCACCCCCGGACCGCGGCATCACCTGCCCCACAGCGGGCTGGCTGACCATCTCAGCAGGCCAGCGAGCCGGTACGGCAGGCAAGGGCTGCCTCCAACCCCCCACCCCCCAGCTCACCGGGGAAGCGGCCAAGATCCCGGACTGGCCCGCCCTGAGCGCGTACCAGTCCGAAACCGGGTTCGACGCCCAACTCGGCACGCTGGGCCAGCTGGTAACGGACAACGGAGGCAAGGTCGCCGCCATCGGCCCAGGCGCTGCACTGGCCGGAGCCGACAAGTCCGGAAATATCGCCAAATACGCCCCCACCCTTGACGCCGCCGGCGACCTGACCCCGTACAACCTGATCGTCATGGAAGCCGCCGACCTGGCAACCGCCTGGACCGCGCAGCCATTGGACGAGTACGGCGTCCCCACCCCGCTGCCGGCCGCGGCCCGCCAGGCGGCCGCGACCAAGGCGGACCAGCAGATCGGCGCCCTGATCGCCAAACTGTCCCCCAACGCCACCACCCTCGTGGCCGGCATCTCGGACGTGTCCCCCATCGCCCACCTCCACGTGGCGATCGCCAAGGGCCCGTCGCCGAACGGCCGACCGTACGACCACGGCTACCTCACGGCCACTTCCACCCGCCAGGACGCCCTGGTCACCATCACCGACCTCACCGCCACCGCCATCCAGCTCCTGGGCCTCCCCGCCCCACGCCAAGTGGTCGGCCGCCCCTGGCAACCCAACGGCCCGACCGCCGCCACACCGGCCGAAACGGTGGCCGAACTGGCGGACGGGGACCTGGCGAGCCAGGTGCTCCGGGAGGTACGCGGCCCGTTCTTCGCCGTCCTCGTGACGGTCCAGCTCCTCTTCTACGCCTTCGCCGCCCTGGCCCTCCGCCGCCGCCGAGACACCACTTCCCCCACCCCTCCCGGCACCAGGCCCCCCTCCACCGAAGCCCTATCCACCAACCTCCCACCCACCGAACCCTCGCCCAGCGCCTCCTCGATCACCGACCCCTCAGCCACCGAACCTCCATCCGCGAAATCCCCATCCGCCGCCGAACACCCATCCACGTCACCCTCCGCCACCAACCTCCCGCCCACCGGGCCCTCGTCCGCCGAACACCCATCCAGCGAGCCCTCGCCTACTGCGCAGGAAGGCACCTCAGCCCCCGGCGCCCCGGGCGGCGATTTCGCGAGCAGCTCCAAGCTCCTCAAATCCGTCCAGATCGTCGCGGTGATCAGCGGAGCCATCCCCGTCTCCACATTCCTGGCCCAACTGGTGCCCTGGTGGACCCTGCCCGTACCGATGCTGTCGGTGATCGTGACGATCGTGGCCATCGCCGGACTGATCACCGCCCTGGCCTTCGCCGGTCCGTGGCGGGCGCACGTGCTGGGCCCGCTCACCGTGGTCGCCGCCGTCACCTCCCTCGCGCTCCTCATCGACGTCATGACCGGCTCCAAGCTCCAGGTGAACGCGGTAACCGGCTACGAGCCCGTGACCGGAGGCCGCTTCTACGGCTTCAGCAACATCGCCTTCGCCGTCTACGCCACAGGCACCATCCTCGGACTCGCAGGCGTGGCGCAGTGGTTGCTCAGCAGAGGCGTGTCCAGGGTCGTGGTCGTGACAGCTTGCGCCCTGTACGGGGGACTTGCGGTCTTCGCGGATGGATGGCCTTCGTGGGGAGCTGACTTCGGCGGTGTGCCGGCGTTCGTGATCGGCTTGGCGGTCTTCCTCATTCTGCTTTCCGGCAAACGCGTATCGCTGTTGAGACTCCTGCTCGTCGGCCTCGTGGGGGCCGCGTTCGTGGGCGCCCTCTCGGTGTTCGACTGGCTGCGCCCCGACTCCCAGCGCACCCACCTGGGCAACTTCGTCCAGCAGATCATCGACGGCCAGGCGTGGACCGTCGTCGGGCGCAAGTTCAGCGCCATGATCGGCGTAACCGTCGGGAACTGGTCACTGACCCTCCTCTCCCTGGTCGCGCTGGCCTTCTTGTTCCTGATACTCGACCGGCCCTCGCGATGGGGCGCCTCCGCCCTCGGCCAGGCCTACCGCCTGGCCCCCACCCTCCGAGCCGGCCTGTTCGGCGCCCTCACGTGCGCCTTCGTCGGCTTCCTCATGAACGACTCCGGCATTGCCATCCCCGCCATGGCCCTGACGGTGGCCGTTCCCCTGACCCTGGCCGCCTGCGTCCGTGCCCTCCAGCTCACCACCGTCCCTATGGAGTGAGCATGAGTGGCACACGCTCAGCCGAACGCTCCGAACGGTGCTGAGCGTTCTGGTCACCCGCATACCCACCGCGCCCAGGCAGCACAAATCGCATACGTGGCCCGGGCTCCGTGACCCGGGCTCCGTGACCCGGGCTCCGTGACCCGGGCTCCGTGACCCGTGGCCCGTGACCCGTGGCCCGTGATCCGGGGTCCGGGGCCCGGGGCCCGGGGCCCGGGGTCCGTGGTCCGGGGCCCGTGATCCGGGGCCCGTGGCCCGTGATCCGGGGTCCGTGGTCCGTGGCCCGTGGCCCGGGGCCCGGGGTCCGTGGTCCGGGGAAACGGGGTCGGGTCCCTCACTCTCGCAGGTGTCCGGTCCGGCCTGGACGGCCGGATGCCCCTGCCCGTCGCTCCCGGTGAGCAGGGGGCGGTGGCGTCCGACGCCGGACCGGGTGCCCCTGGGCCCGTCTGCCGATCACCACGGCGGCTACCAGCACCAGCGCCGGCCTTACGATCCGCCCACCCGACACACGCCGGCAACGAGGGTCAGCCAGTAGGCAACGGCGTCCAGCAGACGCCAACCACCAGCACCCAAGCCCCACCCGGCCGACGGCAACGATCAGCGCTCACCCTGCGACGCGCCGCGCCTGAGCCGACACCGATGGGAGGCGCTCGCGTCTGGCAGTTCGCCACGCCCATAGGACCAATGCCACCGTCAGGGCCAGCAGCACCCACGCGAGTTGGGGCCGGACCACCTCTCTGAGCCAGTCGAGATCCTCTGGCTGCCCGTTCACTCTGGCCGGGAGGTATGCCAACGACAGGACCAGCAGGTGGGCGACCACGAACCTGTCCACTGCGGAGGCCGCCACCAGCGCCAGCAATCCGAGGGCCAGTCCGTCGTACCAGGGCAGGATGTACGGCGTGGCGAATACGTAGGCGACCATCAGCCCGGCCGCCACGACCGGTGCTTCAAGCCCGCCGTTGCCGTGCAGCGCTGTCCAGCGGTTCGACCAGCGACCTGCGCCGTTACTCGTCCCACCTTTCGCGTCGTTGCTCGTCCCACTCCCTGGGTCGTTGCTCGTCCCACTCCCTGGGCCGGTACTTGTCCCAGTTCCTGGGCCGGTACTCGGTCCACTTCCTGGGTCGTTACTCGGTCCGCTCCATGGGGCGTCACTCACCCGGCTCGTCGGGTGGTGGCTCACTCCGCTCGAGGTGGCATTGCCTGGTCCACCTGCCGGTGGGTGGGTCACTGCGCTCGATGTGGCGCTGCTTGGCTCGCTGGCTGCCCGGTAGCTCGTTGTGGAGGTCGTGTGGTGGCCAGGTCCGTTCGATGGGAGGGGGGTTGCCTCGTTGCTCGGGGTGGGTGCTGGGGGGAGGCCGGGTTGGCGGGAGCGGGAGGCCAGGCGGAGCAGGAACCAGGCGAGGAGTGCGAGCACCAGGAGTGAGCCGATCTGGATCTCTCCTCGGTAGGCGCTGCCTGTGCCCACGATGGACTGAAGCCAGCCCTGGACGAGCTTCCAGAACGAGGCGTGGGAGATCGACTTGCTGGTGCGCGTCATCGGGGCGATCGCTTCCGGGCCGACGATCGCGTACCCGATGACCACTACCGCGAGTGCGCAGGCCGCCATGAGGGCCAGGCGGGCAGGGCGGCGTCTTAGTTCCCAGGCGGGGCCGAGGGCCACGAGGCCGGCATTGACCTTGATCGCCACTCCCAGCCCGAGCAGGGCCCCGGATCCTGTGGGGCGGCTTCTGGTCAGGAGGGCGGCGACCATGCAGGCGATGGCGAGGGTGTCCACGTGCATTCCTGCCACCAGCTGGTAGAGCAGGAGGGGGTTGGCCGTCCACAGGAGTGCGGCGCGCAGGCGTCTGGTCGGGTCGTCTCTGGTGAAACGGTCGATGAGCAGGCCCGTCGCTATGAACGCGGCGGCGTTGAACAGGGCCAGCACGAATATCGTCAGGCGGAGGGAGTCGCCGCCGATCCAGCTCGCCACCGCTTGTACGGCCGTGGCCACCGGGCCGTACACGCTCGGCTCTTCGCGCCAGGGCTCCTCGACCGCGTCCGCGATGGGGTCGCCCGGCAGGTCCACCGCGCCATGGGTGTACGGGCTGAGGCCCAGTGTCACCATGCGGCCGTAGGCGGCGTAGTTGAGGTGGTCGCCGGAGCCGGATGGCGGTAGGAACGCCAGGATTGCGGCGGCTGCGCAGCCGATTAGGACGAGGAGGCGGGCGTTCGGCAGCCTCCATAGCTTGCCCGACAGTGCCCCACGCGGTGCATTTGTCCCCGTCGCGTCGGTCCCGGGCCCGGCTGTCCCCGGCGCAGGGGGGTGCGGCACGTCGGTCCCCGTCATGTCGGTCAGAGGACCGGCTGCTCCCGGCGCAGGTGGCTGCGGCTCATCGGGTTGCGTCGGAGTTGGTTGTGGGGAGGTGGTGTGGTCCGGGCCGGTGGGCGGTGGGGTGGTTGTGGGTGTGGCTGGGGTGTCTGGGGCGGCTGTAGGTGGGGTGGGTGTGGGTGGGGTGGCTGTGGGTGGGTGGGGCAGTCTTGGGGGGCGGGTCAGGGTGAGGGCGGTCAGGAGGCCGAGGCCGCCCAGGGTGATCGTGGCGGCGGCGAAGGCGATCACCAGGTAAGGGTTGGGGTGGACGTCGAGAGAGTACGGCGGCTGCCAGCTGGGACCGGTCAGCGCGGGCACCATCGGGGATGGGCCGAGGAGGCCTATGGTGATCGTCAGCAGGATCGAGGCGCCGATCGCCGCCGTGGCCAGCCCGGCGAGCCGGCCCCGTGCCTTTTCGTGCCGCTTCTCCGAAGTCACCGGCAAATTCCAGCACACTCGCGAGGGGGCTTCGGCCGGACGGGACCTTCCTGTGGATAAGCGGGATCAGGCTGCGGGTCCCTGTGGAGGGAAAGGCCGCCGCCCTGGCCCGAGGAGGGAAAACGGCTTTGTGGTCGTCCCCAGGTGTGGAGATGGTCAGCGATTGGGGCGGACTTTGTTGAGGTTTTGGGCGATTAGCGGCTCTCGCGTGGCTAGCGCAAGGGCCACGTCCCGGAGTTGGATCGCTCGATGGAGCTGGGCTCGCCAGTCCGTCCCCGTGGCACGGTGGGCCATGTCGACCTCGACCTCCACGATCCGGTACCCCTTGTGGAGCAGGTCGATCGTCAGCGCCGTCTCCACCCCGAACCCGTGCGCCAGCGGACGGGCCGCCTCGAAAGCGGCTCTGGTGAGGCAGCGCTGGCCGTTGAGCGGCTGGGCGGGTTCGAAGCCGGTGGCGCGGCGGATGCCTTCCTTCGACAGGCGTACGACCAGGCCGTGGCCGCCCAGCTTCACCCTGGTCGTGAAGACCGCGATGGTCATGTCGGCCTTGCCCGCGCGTACGGGCTCGATGAGGGGTGCGGCGGCGTGAGCCGTCTCGCCCAGGTCGGCGTCGAGGAAGAGCAGGTGGCGGGGGGTGGCATCCTCGTCGAGGAGACGGACGGCCTCTGCGCCGGTCTCCATCGCGGCGGCCTTGCCCCTGTTGCGGCTGTGGCGCACCACCCTGGCGCCGGCCGCGCGGGCCACCCTGCCGGTCTGGTCCCGCGAGCCGTCGTCCACGACCACGACCAGGTCCACGCCTGGCAGGGCCGCGGCAGCCGTGACGGTGGCCGCGATGCGGTCGGCTTCGTTGGCGGCCGGGATGATGACCGCTGTGTCGCCGCTGCTGCTCACCGAGCGCCACCTCCGCACACGACGCTTCCGTTTCTCCTCAGCCGAGCGCCGGGGCCGGGAACGACGTCCGGGCCGTAGCCGGCGACTCGACCCGGGCCGTGACTCGCGACCCGACTCGGGCCGTTATTGCCACCGTAGCCGACGTTCCAGCCACGGTCGGTACGGCAGCGGCAGCACGGCACGTTGTGAGGCGGTTGCAACGTGCCGCGCATGGTGGCATTCACCGCCACCGTCGCCATCTCGTGCAGGGCGGCTGTTTGCGAGGCCGCGTGCAGGGCCTCGTGCCGGAGCGCATGCACGACCTCAGGCAGGGCCTCATGCAGAGGCGGGAGTGCTGCCACGAGTGACGTCCCATGCGCAGGCTGAGGCACAGCTGTCCTGCATGTCCCATGTGCCGGCCGGGGTGCTGCTGTGACGCAGGACGTCTCGGCAGGTCGCGGTGCTAATGTCCCGCGCGACGGCGGCGCGCCCGCAGGACGCGCTGCTGAGGTCCTGCGCGGCATGTCCCCAGGTCGCGTTGCCCGAGTCCTGCGCGACACGTTCTCAGAGCGCGCCGCAGGTGCCCGGTGTGCCGCATGCGCGAGCAGCGGCGCCGCTGTCCAGCGCGCCGCCCCTGCGGCCAGGGTCGAGGCGACCCCGCTCTGCACGTCCTCGGATCCGAGCACGGATCCCGTCATGAGCCCTCGGTTATGAGGAACTCCTGCGGCACCTCGTCGTACACGGTGAACACCGAGTCGAGCCCGGTGACCTGCAGGATCTTGCGGACCGCAGGACGTGGGGCGGCCACGTCGAGCGCCCCTCCCTGCTCCTTCATCCGCTTGAGCGCAGACAGAAGGACGTTCATCCCCGTGGAGTCGCAGAAATCCACGGCGGACATGTCGATGACCACTCGGCTGGGCCCTTCCTGCAGCAGCCGAGTGAACTCGGACTGCAGGTGAGGCGCCGTATAGAGGTCGATTTCCCCGGTGATGGCAACCAGTGCGCACCCGGCATGTGATCGAGTCGAGACCTTGAGCTCCACATGGGCAGGCTAGCGGCGCGGAGGCTTCCGGTCACGTTGTCACGCCGATAGGGCAACCACAGGTTTTTGTCCTCCGTTTGGGCTCCATGGAAACGGAGAGTACGCGAAGCTTGACAGCGTGACACCGGACACGGCACGACTTCACGGCGAAGGAGGGGCTGGGGCACGACAGACGGGTCCCGCGACGATGAAAGCAGAAAAACCTGAAGACCCTCAGCGTCAAGGGCTCCGAGAGCGCCTGGAGAACATCCTCATCCGCACGGAGAAGGCCACCTCATGGCATGACGAAGCAGAGCGCCTCCGCAGCCTGGTGAACCGCGAAGGCTACGTCCCCATCCGCACCCGGCTCGCGATCGAGGACCTTGACTTCCTGGGCGGCGCCCGGGCTGATCTGCTCAGGTTCTTGGAGCTCGGGCTGAGGTTGCTCGAGCTCCACCAGCCGAGGGACGCGGGAGGCATCACCAGCGACGCCGCCCATCCGATCCTGCGGTGCCGGAGCTGCATGTGGCGCTGGCCCTGCCCGACATTTCGAGCGATGTCGGAGTCGTTCGGCGCCTCGAGGGATCCGGCCGAGCCGGAGCTCCCGGAGAGCGTCTGAGGGCCGCGCCAGGAGGCCGATAGCAGGAGCACCCCAGCGCCAAGCGTCAGGAGGCTGGTGGCAGCGGCCCGGTGGCGGGGTCCGGGTGGCGGGGGCCGGGTGGCAGAGGCGCACGAGCCGCCGTACATCAGCAGGAGGCAGCCGAGGAGCCCGGTCAGGAACGAGCGGGCCGGTCAGCCGGCGACCAGGGGGAGCCGGATCTCGAACCGGCACCCCGGCCCGTCGTTGACCACCCCGATCACCCCGTCGTGCGCCTCCACGATCCCTTGCGCGATGGCGAGCCCCAGCCCCGCCCCGCCGTCGGCCGTAGGGGTACGAGCGGCCTCCCCCCGGAAAGCGACCTCGAACACCCGGGGCAGGTCCTCCTCAGGAATCCCCCCGCAGCAGTCCGCCACCGACAGACAAGCCATCCCCTCCTCATCCACCCCGGCCCGCAGCACCACGGTCCGGTCCGACGGCGTGTGCCGGATGGCGTTGATCACGAGGTTCCGCAGGGCCCGCCCCAGCGCCCCCGCGTCGGCCTCCACCGGCAGGGACGCCGACGCCTCGGCCGTCAGGACCACCCCCTTGGCCCTGGCCAGCGGCTCGGCCCCGGCGACGGTGTCGGCCACGAGGTCGGCCAGGCCGATGCGCGAACGCGACAGCCGCAGCGCCCCCGCGTGGATCCGCGACAGCTCGAACAGGTCGTCCACCATCCCCGAGAGCCGTTCCACCTCCAGCTTGATCTGGGCGTGGTAGCGCGCGACCGTGAGCGGGTCGGACACCACCCCGTCCTCCAGCGCCTCGACCATGGCCCGCATCCCGGCCAGCGGCGTACGGAGATCGTGGCTCACCCACGCGACGAGCTCCCGCCGCGCCCCTTCGAGGGCCCTTTCCCGCGCGTACGCCTCCTCCAGGGTGTTCGCGATGGTCTGGAGCTCGGCCGGCAGCCCCCGGGGCGCGGTGAACGGCACGTCGCGTACGGCGGCCACCAGCCGCCGGCTCTCCGCGACCACCCGCCTGGCCAGCACGAACGCCACCCCGAGCCCCACCAGCCCGCCCACGGCCACCACACTCAGCACGAAGTCCTTGACGGGACCCTCGATGATCATCTTCATGATGATCGCCACGACCCCGACCAGCGTGGCCGCCACGGCGACCACCACGACCACGGCCATCATCACCCCGATGGACCTGGTGCGCAGCCGCCACATCACCCCGATGCCGAGCAGCGCGACCACGAGCCCGAGCCCGGCCGCCACCGCCACGACCATGGGCAGGTCACCGGGCTGCGGCATCAGGAACCGCCCTCCATCGGCTCATACCGGTATCCGACCCCCCACACCGTGACGATCCTCCGCGGCTCGGTCGGATCCGGCTCGATCTTCTCCCGCAGTCGCCTGACGTGCACGGTCACGGTGGAGGAGTCGCCGAACGACCACCCCCACACCTGGTTCAGCAGCGCGGAGCGGCTGAAGGCCTGCCGCGGATTGCGCATGAGGTGTGCCAGCAGATCGAACTCCCGCGCCGTCAACATCACCTCGTCCCCCCGCAGCCGAACCTCGTGCGCCCCCACGTCCACCACCAGATCCCCGTCGCGCAGCACCCCGGTGCCGCCGGTGACGGACGCCCCCCGCGCCCGCCGCAGCACCGACTGCACGCGCAGCGCGAGCTCACGCGGGCTGAACGGCTTGGTCACATAGTCGTCGGCCCCCGTCTCCAGCCCGACCACCCGGTCGATCTCCTCGCCGAGCGCGGTCAGCATGATCACCGGTACGGGCCAGCGCTCCCTGAGCTTCCTGCACACCTGCAGCCCGTCGAGCTTGGGCAGCATCAGGTCGAGCACCATGAGGTCGGGCGGATGGGCCAGCGCCCTGCGCAGCGCCTCCGCCCCGTCGCCGACGCATTCGACCTCGTGACCGTCGCGCTCCAGGTAGCGCGCGACGACCTCGGAAACGGTCGGATCATCATCGACCACCAGGATGCGCGTGTTCACGACTTCACGGTACGGCCGGGGAACACGTAAGTGTCAGGGACGTCATTGCTTCGTAAGCCTCGCGGATCATGTCCGGAGGACGTACGGTTGCTGCATGGGTAGAGTCGTGATGCTTGTGCTGGGGACCCTGCTGGGTCTCTTCGTGCTGTTCAATTTCCTGCTGCCGATGCTGGTAGGCCTGGTCAAGATCGCTTTGATCATCGGGGTGATCGCTCTGCTCGTCTTCGTCGCGGTCACCGTGGTGGGCAAGTCCTCCCGATCGCATTGACGTTCTTCCTGTTCGACCCGTGGCTGGTCGGGATCACCATGCTGGCGATCCTGCTGCTGGCCACGTGGGCAGCCACGTTCCTGCCCATCCTCAGTGGGGGGCCGCCGAGCTTTCCGCTGAGTTACGCGCGCCGTACCGCCTTCCAGCGGCAGCGCGACCCTGACGCGGCCGGTCGCTCGCGTCCACGAGCCCCTTAGGCAAGCCCCGCTTCATCGTCAAGCGGGGCTCCTCGTACGAGTGAGCCCTTTTCCCTCATCTCACTCCAAGTAGGGCTCATGATCGATTCTCTTGTCACGTTCGTCATCAGCATGTCCGGGGGCAGCGCCGCGCTGGGCATCGTGCTGTTCACCCTGGCCGTACGGCTCCTGCTGCTGCCCCTGAACGTCCGCCAGTCCCGGACCATGAAGCTCCGCCAGCGGCTCGCCCCCAAGCTGCGCGAGCTCCAGAAGCGCCACGCGCGCAACCCCGAGCGGCTGGCCAAGGAGACCTCGGCGCTGTTCGCCAAGGAAGGCACTTCGCCGTTCGCCGGGTTCTTGCCGATGCTGGCGCAGTTTCCGTTCATGTGGCTGATGTACCGGGTGGCCACGCATCCGACCGCGCTGGCCGGACATACCCTTTTCGGCGCTCCGCTGGGTCAGCAGGTCGCCGGGACAGTGGCTAATTTCGGTCTGGTCAGTGCGCCGGTTTTGGTCTTTGTATTGGTCATCGCGCTGGTCGCGGTGGTGGCATGGTTCTCCGCCAGGAACATCAAGGTGACCGAGGACCAGCCGGACTGGCTGAAGCGACTCCTGCCATGGATGCCGTACGGCTCCGTGCTCGCCACGCTGGTGATGCCGCTCGCGGCCGGGCTCTACCTGCTCGTGTCCATGGCATGGGCCACGACCGAGCGGGCGGTGCTGGCTAGCCGGCCTCTCTGAGGGCTGTGACCTGCCCGTTCATCGACCCGCAAGGAGCGGGCAGGATGGCCCACACCGTGGTCGTGTCACCGTCGTGCCGAACCCCCCAGCTCTCCGCCACGTATTCCACGATGCCGAGCCCCCGGCCCCCGAGCGACGACAGGGTCGGGCGGCCCGCGCGCGGCTCGGTCGCCGCACCCCCGTCGCTCACCGCCACTTCGATGTGATCGTCACTCCGAAGCCACGCCACTCTCACCATCCCCGACGGAAGGGGATGCGCGTGCCTCAGCGCGTTGCTCAGCAGCTCGCTCACCACGAGCACCGCGTCATCGATCGCCGTCGAAAAAACCCCGCTGTCCTGCAGCTCAGTGCTCAGGCGCTGGCGGGCGACGGCGACGCTGGACGGCGCGTACGGCAGCAGCACCACGCTTGACACACCCACCTCCCCGTTCCCTGTGCCCCCCGCGGGAACACTCCCCGGTACGACCGAAATGCCCCGTTACTCGATCCCAGAAACCGCATCTCGATCACAGCTTGTACACATTGGACGATAGATCAGCTCAACTGTGACCACCTCGTTACCGCCTCGGTGTGTCGGATCCGATAGTGAAACTAGGCCCCCGACGCTCGCAGTTCGAGACGCATCCGTGTGCCGCCTCCGGGTCTCGGGTGCGCGCTCACGTCTCCGCCTTGGGCCCTGGCGAGGCTGCGGACTATGTAGAGACCGAGCCCCACTCCACCAAACCGTCTCCGGTCGCCGCTGTCCACCTGGACGAACCTCTCAAAGATCCTCTCTCGGTCAGTAGGGGCGATACCGACCCCTTCATCGTCCACGACCACGACGACGTTGTCGGCCTCGGCCCAGGCCTCCACGCTGATCAGCCCGCCCTTGGGCGAGTACTTGAACGCGTTCTCCAGCAGCTGCCCCAGCACGATGTCCGTGGCCAGGGCGTCCCCCAGCACGTTCGGCAGCCCGTCCTGGATGGCCACCTCGACCCGGTGCTTGTCCGACAGCGCGGGCAGCCCGAGCGTGGCCGCGTCGATCCGCTCGGCCAGGTCGAACTCCTCGATCCGCACCTTGAGCTCGTCGGCCCCCGCCCTGGCCCCGAGCAGCAGGTGGTCCATGAGCTCGCCCAGTGACCTGGCCCGCTCGGAGATCGTGTGCACGGCCGAGCGGCGTTCGGGGTCGCTCATCTTGTCCCAGCGCCGGTCGAGCGTGCTGGCGAACCCCCGCACGATCGTGATCGGCGTACGCAGCTCGTGGCTGGTCGTGGCCAGGAACAGGTCCTTGGCCTCCTCGAGCTCCTTGGCCGTGGTCACGTCGCGGAAGTCGATGACCACCTCGCCGGTCTCCTCGATCTGCGCGCTCACCACGTCCAGCCACCGCCCGGTCTCCATCTGGAACGTGACCTTCTCGCCCGGCTTGGGCAGCGGGAACGGCGGCGGCCCGCCGATGACGGCGTCGGCCGGGAACGCGGTGAGCTCGGCGGCGGCCGGGTTCCACCGGACGACCCGCCCCGATCCGTCGAGCACGGCGATGCCGTCGGCGCTGGCGTCGAAGACGGCCTGCTCGTGCGCCCGCTGCCGCACCGCCTCCTGGTAGGCCACCGCGTTGCCGACGGCGATGCCCGCGTGGCCGGCCAGGAGCTCCAGCAGCTCCAGTTCGAGGTGTCCGGGTGTGCTCTGGGCGAACAGCGCGTACAGGGCCCCGTACGGGCGCCCTCCGACCGCGGCAAGGCCCAGTGCGATCGTGTGCAGCCCCTTCAGCCGGGCCCAGACCAGGTCCTCGAGCCCGTTCGACTCCAGCATGACGGTCTTGCCGGTGCGTAAGAGCTTGTCGACGAGGCTCGTGCGCAGGTCCGTGGTGGTGCCCCTGATGGCCTCCGGGAGCTGGTACGTGCTGACCAGCCGCAACCGTTCATCCTCGATCAGCACGAACCCGCCCGCGTCCGCCCCGGTGAGCTCCGTGAGGCTGGCCGAGATCCGGTCGAGCACGGCCGACAGCTCCAGCTCGGAGTTGATGTCGCCGACCACGTCGGTGAGCCGGCGCACCAGCCTGGCCCGGCGCGCCATGCGGTCCTTGGCCACCTGGTCGGCCCGCGCGAGGTGGTGCACGCAGACGTACCCGGCCACGGAGCTGCCCAGGCGCAGCGCGCTGATGTCGACGCGCACGTCGAGCACGGTCCCGTCGTCGCGTAGGCGCTTGGTGCGGACCGAGACCTGGCCGCCGGTGCGCACGCGTTCGAGCACGGCGTTGTGCTCGGCGGTCAGCTCGCCCGGCACGATCGGCGCCCGGCGCCCGAGCATCTCCTCCGCCGTCCACCCGAACAGCCGTTCGGCCGCCTCGTTCCAGACCAGTACGCTCTGATCACGGTCGACGACCACGACGGCGTTGGGCGAACCGGCGAGGGCAGCGCGAGCTATTTCGTCGTCCCTACCGGCCCATTCGTCCCCCACTCCTCCATAGTGCACGTGGCGTGGTGAGTGCGTCGGGCGATCCGTCCGATACGCTGCGGTCACGGTGATTCTCGGCGGCGGGGAGGCTGGCGGCATGTCGAGCAACGATCTCGATGCCCTGTTGCGCGTGACCTCCAGCACCTATCGAGGTGAGGCGCCTCCTGACATCGCGTTCGGCCCCTATGACGGGGCCGTCGGCAGGCTGATGCTCGCGGTCACCGGCAAGGGCATCGCGGCGTGCAGCTTCGAGCCGGAAAACGCCGTGTACGAGCTGCTCACGAGGCACGTGGGCAGGTTCATCGGACCGGATCCGCGCCGGCTCGACCCGGTGCGCAGGGAGCTGGACGCCTACTTCTCCGGCCGTCTGCGCGCGTTCACCACGCCCGTCGACCTGGCGCTGGCGACGTCCTTCGCCCGCACGGTGCTGCAGAAGACGATGGCGGTCCGGTACGGCACCACCACGACGCTGGAGGAGATCGGCGCGAGCATCGGCAGGCCGCGCGCGCTGCGGGCGATCGGCAACGCGCTGGCCTCCAACCCCGTGTGCGTGATCGTGCCGTGCCACCGGGTGGTGCGTGAGGACGGCGCGCTCGGCGACTACGCGGGCGGCGCGGCCGCCAAGCAGCACCTGCTCAACGTCGAAAGGCGCGCATCGACCAGCTGATCAGCAGGGTGACCAGCACGGCGACGACGGCCGCGCCGAGCGCCCCGTTCATCCACGGCTGCCGGGTGAAGCCGATGGCGTCGCGGGCCCCCTGCCAGAAGCGGTCCCATGGCTTGAGCGTGGGCGCGGAGGTCGTCAGCCAGTACGCCACGAAGCCGAGGGCCCACGGCACCAGCCTCGACCAGCGCGAGGGCGCGTTCTCAGCGGTGTTCCAGCTCCGCGAGCCGCCGAGCACGAAGTAGTCCACGGCCAGCACCGCGAACATCGGCACGAACACCGCCCCGATCACCCCGAGGAACGCCCCGTACGAGTTGACGTCCACGACCAGGGCGATCGCCACGCTCAGCACGCCGATGGCGACGGAGAAGACGCGCCGGTCCACCCGCGGCATCAGGTTCTGCAGCGAGACCGTGGTGGAGTAGACGTTGGCGAACGACTGGTCGGTCTCGCGCAGCACCAGGATCGCGAAGAACAGCGCGCCCAGCGGCACCGCCACGAACGCGCCGAACACCGACGTCCCGTCGGCCGCCACCTTGTCGGCCCCCGCCATGGCCACCGCGAACACGCCCAGGCCCAGGCAGGCGACCTGTGCCAGCGTGTAGCCGCCGACCACGCCGGTGAACGCGGCCCTGCTCGACCTGGAGTGCCGGGCGAAGTCGGCCGCCATCGGCACCCACGACACCGACAGCGCGATCACGTAGTCCACGGCGGGCGCGAAGGCCGTCCAGGACCCGCCGGTGTGCGCGGGCGCCCTGGTGAGGAAGAACCAGGCGAACCACACCATCGACACGATCACGCCGATGGTGACGTACCGCCGCAGCAGCCTGACGGACCCGAGCGGCCAGATCGTGAGCGCGGTGGTCAGCACCCCCGCCGCGATCACCCACACCTGGTACGGCACGGCGCCGAAGATCGCGCTGGCCGCCTTGGCGATCACCCACAGCTCGAACGCGGCCCAGCCGAGCATCTGGACGATGTTCAGCACCGTGGGGACGTACGAGATCCGCGCCCCGAACAGGCCCCGCAGCAGCACCATCGCGGGCTGCCCCGTCTGGGTGCCGGGGACGGCGGACAGGCCCACCATGGCGGTGCCGATCAGGCTGCCGACCACGGTCGCCAGGAGCGCGGCGGTCAGGCTGAGGGGAGCGTTGGACAGGGGGTTGAGCAGGAGCAACGCGCCGGAGAAGCCCAGGAGGCTGACTCCGAGATTCGCCCAGAGCGCGCCCTGATCGAGCACGCCCAGGGTCTTCGGCGGCCTGCCTTCAAGAGTCAGCGGAACTTCGTCGACGACATGCGTCATCGCACACTCCCTACGCCGGCATTACCCGGACAGGTTCAGGCGGTCGGCAGCGGATCTATGGCTGCCCTCTCAGCCCGGCGCACCCCGAGCTCCCGCGACAATCTGCAGTTGGCGCCCTCATCATGCCTCAGCGACGGCGAAACCGCCACAGTGGGGCCTTTTTACGCCACGAACGGCTGCTGCCCGGTCTCGCTGACCATCGGGCGGCTCGCGAACTCCCACGACTGCATGCCGCCGCCGACGTTGACGGCGTCGCGCCCGAGCTGGTTGAGCCAGGCCGCGACCTGCAGGGACCGGCCGCCCACCCGGCAGACGACGTAGACCGTGCGGTCGCCGGGCACCTCGTCGACCCGCCCCTGTATCTGGGTCATGGGGATGTGCACGGCCTCCGGGGCGTGCCCCGCGACCCATTCGTCCTGCTCACGGACGTCGAGCAGGTAAGCGTCTGCCGGAACGGCACTGGCCTCGATCTCAGGAACGGTCATGACTCCATCATCTCGCGCCTGGCGTCGTAGGCCGCACGCGCCGCGGCGATCTCCTCCTGGTGCGTCTCCGTCCAGGTGACCAGCGACTTGATGGTCTCGTGCAGCGTACGGCCGAGCGGCGTGAGCGCGTAGTCCACCCTGGGCGGCACGACGGGATGGACCGTGCGGCTGACCAGGCCGTCGCGCTCCAGCTGGCGCAGGGTCACGCTGAGCATGCGCTGGCTGACGCCGTCGATCTCGCGGCGGAGCTGGGTGAAGCGCAGGCTCTGGCAGTCGAGCAGGGCGATCACGAGCAGCGACCACTTGTCGGCGATGCGGTCGAGGATCTGGCGGACCTCGCAGTCCTCGCGCGTGTCCCACTGGCGCACGTCGTAGTCGTCGAGCGGTTCCACAGTGCCTTCTTCCGTCGAGCTCACTTGAGAAGGCGGGACAGCCGGCGGTCGGCGAGGGGCTTGCCGCCGGTCTGGCAGGTGGGGCAGTACTGCAGCGAGGAGTCCGCGAAGGACACCTCGCGGATCGTGTCGCCGCAGACGTCGCACGGCTGCCCGGCCCGGTTGTGGACCCGCAGTCCCGACTTCTTCTCCGCCTTGAGGTCCTTGGCCGCCAGCCCGTGCGCCCGCTCCACCGCCTCCCCCAGGGTGGCGATGATGGCCTCGTGCAGGTCGGCGATCTGCGCGTCCGTCAGCGTGGCCGCGATCTTGAACGGGGACATCCTGGCGGCGTGCAGCACCTCGTCCGAGTACGCGTTCCCGATGCCGGCGATGATCTTCTGGTCGCGCAGCAGCCCCTTGATCTGGGTGCGGTTGCCGCCCACGATGCGCTTGAGCGCGTCGACGGTGAAGGACTCGTCGAGGGGGTCGGGGCCGAGTGCGGCGATGCCGGGGACGTCGTCCGGGTTCTTGGTGACGTAGACGGCCAGGCGCTTCTGCGTCCCGGCCTCCGTCAGCTCGAACCCGGGCGCCAGGCCCTCCTCGTCGGGCGCCAGCCGGACCCGTACCGCGAGCGGGCCCTTGCCGGGACGTACGGGCTTCGCGCCCGACAGGTCGTCGCGCCAGCGCAGCCACCCCGCCCGGGCCAGGTGGATGACCAGGTGGAGGCCGTCGCAGTCGAGGTCGAGGAACTTGCCGTGCCTCGACACCCCGGTGATGGTCAGCCCGCCGAGCGCGGTCACCGGCGGGTCGAACGTCTTGAGCGCCTGGATGGCCACCACGTCGATCCCCAGGACCGTGCGGCCCACGGCCCGTTCGCGCAGGAAATGGGTGAGCGACTCCACTTCGGGAAGTTCCGGCATGTCCCCAGGGTACGTGCGCGTCCGGCCGTCCACAGCCTGTGGACGGCTACGGCACGCTCCAGAAGGCCAGCTCGTGCGCCATCCCCTCGGCGAACAGCTCCTCGGCCCGCGCCGGGTCCGGCGCGGCCTGGTCGATCATCTGCGCGATCCGCGCGGTGAGCGCCGCGAAGGCCGGATCCGCGTACGTGTCCACCCAAGCCCGATATCTCGACTCAACAGGGGAAATTTCCGCCAATATCTGTCCGAGACTCGAATATCCCCACATACACGGATAAAGCGCCGCCAGCCCCTCCCCGTACGACGCCGCCGACTCCAGCAGGAACGCCGTGTACGCCGCGCACGCCGGCCCCTTCACCGCCCTCTCCAGATCGGCGCCGAACTCCGCCGACAACGACCGGTGCAGGCTCAACTCGTCGTGGTACGTGGTGTGCGCCAGGTCCACCAGATCACCCAGATGCCCGTCGGGCGCCTGCCAGGCCAGCCGCGCGAACACCCGTACGTAGTCGAGCAGGAACAGGTAGTCCTGCTCCAGCCACGACCTGAACACCGCCTCGGGCAGGTCGCCACGCGCGATGCCGGCCACGGTCGGATGGTCGAGCTGAGCCCGGAGCAGCGGGCGGCCGACGGCGTGCAACTTCTCCGAGACAGTCATGGCTGGGAGGTTAGTGTCGAAGCATGACTGTGACGATCGCCGAAGAGCTGCTCCTGCTCGCCCACGACGACGAGAAGGGCACGCCGCTCGTCGCCGGGACCCAGCTCGACCCGGCCCTCGCCGGCGCGCTCCTCGCCGAGCTGGCCGTCAACGGCCGGCTGGAGCTGTCGGACAAGAAGGTGACGGTCATGGACCCGTCCCCGCTCGGCGACTCCGAGCTGGACGCCACCCTGGCCCGCATCACCGAGGAGGGCAAGGAGCGCAAGCCCGCCTGGTGGGTCCAGCGGCTGCAGTCGGCCAAGCTGCGCAGGCGCCTGCTCACCAGGCTGGCGGAGTCGGGCGTGCTGACCGAGCAGCGCGGCAAGGTGCTGGGCATCTTCCCCACGACGCGCTGGCCCGAGGCCGACTCCGACGTGGAGGCCGCGGTCAGGGACCGGGTGACCAGTGCGCTGGCGGGCGCCGACCCCGACGCCCGCACGGCCGTCCTGATCGCCATCGCGCACGCGGCCAAGCTCGACCGCAAGGCCTTTCCCGAGGCGAGCAGGCAGCGCGTCAAGGAGATCGCGGAGGGCGCCTGGACGGCCGACGCGGTCGCCCAGACCATCGCCGCCATCAACGCGGCCATGATCGCGGCGGTCACCGCGGCGACCATCGCCGCGACGACCTCCACCTCCGGGTGAGCCGCTCTAGTTGCCGGTGTCGATGACGTCCTTGGGCACCGGCTTGTCCTCCTTCAGGGCGTTGAAGAGGGCCAGCGCCTTGGGCCGGTCCGACTTGATCGCTTCGCCGCCGTCCGCGAGCCGCTCGGTGCCGCCGAACGGAACCACCGTCGTCACCGGGCTGTCGCCCATCGCCAGCCCCAGCGACAGCAGGTCGAAGGCGCCCGTGCCACCGTCGACCGAGACCGCGTCCGTGGCGCTCATCGCCAGCGGGATCGACGTGAACGGGTTGATCAGCACTCCGGGGCTGGCCGCCTTCTTCACGACCGCGCCCAGGAACTGCCGCTGCCGCTTGGTCCGCTCGAAGTCGGGCAGCGCGCCGCCCTTGCGGGTCCGTACGTACCCCAGGGCCTGGGCGCCGTTGAGCACCTGCGTGCCCTTCTTCAGCTTGAGCCCGGCCTTCGGGTCGTCCACGGCGGCCCGTACGTTGATCTCGACGCCTCCGATGGCGTCCACGATGCCGACGAACCCGGCGAACCCGATCTCCATGTAGTGGTCGATGTACACGCCCGTGACCGACTCCACGGTGCGGACCAGCAGCTGCGGCCCGCCGTTGTAGGCGGCGTTGAGCTTGTCGCGCCTCTTGCCCGGGACGTCGACGGCCAGGTCGCGCGGAAGGCTGACCAGCGTCGGCTTGTCGCTGCCCTCGGGGATGTGCAGCAGCATCATCGAGTCCGTACGGTTCCCGCCGGTCGCCCGGCCCGTGGCGAGCTTCTTGCGCTCGGCCGCCGACAGGCCCTTGCGGCTGTCGGAGCCGACGAGCAGCCAGTTGGTGCCGGGAGTGTCGGCGGGACGGCCCGGATAGTCGTCGAGCACGCCGTCGATGCCCGCGATCCTGGAGTTGATCCAGAAGAGCATGCCCACGCCCGCCACCAGCAGCACGACCAGGAGCCCGCCGACGATCTTCAGGATCGTCCTGCCGGACACCCGCCTGCGGGGCTTCGACGGGTCCGAGGGGCCGCTCCTCGACCGCAGCGGCTTGACGGGGCCACCGCCGCCGCCGCCGGAGCGAGCCCGGCCGTACACGCGCGAACGCCCCTGGGCCGGCTCGTCCGGGGCGGAGCCGGGAGAGGCGGCGCCTGACCCCGGCTCGGGGTACTGCGGGGCCACAGGCAGCTTGTGCGTGGGCGCGCCCGGCCCCCCAGGGGGCGCGGACGGGACCTGGTGGGCAGGCGCTCCCCCGGCACGCAGGCCGTCACCTGGCCTCGGCGGCAGCGGGCGGCCGTCGCCTGGTGAGCGCATGGCCCGCGTACGGTCGTCCTCAGACACTTCGCCTTCTTCCCTTCGGTGTGTCATAAACGCTACGTCGAACCCCTTACCAGTGAAGACACTCGGCCAAGGTTTTCCCATGGAAAAGTACGCAGAACCAGGGAAGAGTCACCACGGAAACATAGATGCCACCAGCATCGTTACGGTTATGGACGACCTCTATCGAAGGGAAGATCGTGTCCGCTCCGGACCCGTGGAGTCTTTGCCCGTGCGCCAGCACGGGTTCCTCTGAGAGCTCACCATGGTGAGCGCCTATCTGGGCCTGCTGGCCCTCATCCTCCTCACGGCGGCGACCGGCTACTTCGTCGCTCAGGAGTTCGCCTTCGTGGCCGCCGACCGCGCCCTGCTCCGCGAGCAGGCGGCGGCGGGTGACCAGGCCGCCGAAAAAGCGCTCCAGGTCACGTCCCGCCTCTCCTTCATGCTCTCCGGCGCACAGCTCGGCATCACCGTCACCGCACTGCTGGTCGGCTTCCTGGCCGAGCCCGCGATCGCCACGATCGTACGACCATGGCTGGCGGACACCGGACTGTCCGACACCGTGATCACCGGACTTTCGGTCGCCATCGGGGTCTTCGTGGCGACCGTGGTCCAGATGGTCCTGGGCGAGCTCGCGCCCAAGAACCTGGGCATCGCCAGACCGGAGCCGGTGGCCAAGTTCCTGGCGAGCTCGACGCTGGTCTACCTGGCCGTGGTGGGCCCGGTGGTCAAGCTGTTCGACTCGGCGGCGACGGGCCTGCTCAGGCGCGTGGGCATCGAACCGGTGGAGGAGGTGGAGCACGGCGCGACGCCGGAGGAGCTCTCCCGCATCATCGAGGAGTCGACCATGGCGGGCGAACTCCCCCCGAGACTCTCCGATTTGCTGGAACGGGCCCTGGAGTTCGGCGACCGCACGGCGGAGGAGATCATGGTCCCCCGCCCGCGCGTCGTCGTGCTGCGCTCCGAACAGCCCATCTCGGACCTGATCGAGATCATGCGCAGCTGCGGCCACTCCCGCTACCCGGTCATCAACGAGGACGGCGACGTCATCGGCGTGACGGGCGTACGCGAGTTCCTCTCATCGGGCCTGCAGGAGGGCGAGATGGCGAGCATCACCCGCCCGGCCCTGCTGGTCCCGGACTCGGTCCCGCTCCCCGCCGTGCTCGACCGGATGCGCGTGGCCAAGGACGACATCGCCTGCGTCATCGACGAGTACGGCGGCCTGGCCGGCGTGATCACGGTCGAGGACCTGGCCGAGGAGCTGGTCGGCGAGCTGGTCGACGAGAACGACCCGGAGCCGGCCGGCGTGGTCGAGCACCCGGGCGGAATCTGGGAGGTCCCGGGCACGCTGCGGCTCGACGAGGTCGAGCGCGCCACGGGCGTCGCGCTCCCGGAGAGCGACGACTACGACACCCTCGCGGGCCTCGTTCTGGCCAAGCTCGGCAGGATGCCCGACGAGGGCGACACGGTGACGGTGCCGATCGAACAGGACACCGACCCCTTCGCAGAGGACGAGCAGGAACACCTGGCAGAGCTGACAGTGATATCTCTCAACCGCAGAGTGCCCGAGTGGGTCCGCGTGGCCCCCGTCCAGCACGCGGAGGCGGCCCGATGACCATGCTCGTCGTCAGCCTCGCCCTGCTGGTCTTCAACGCGCTGTTCGTGGCCGCGGAGTTCGCCTTCGTCTCCGCCAGGCGCCACCGCCTGGAGGAGATCGCCTCCCGCAACAACCGCCTGATCAGGCTGGCGGCCAGGTCTGCGGTCGGCGGCACCAAGCAGCTCTCCCTCATGCTGGCGGGCGCCCAGCTGGGCATCACGCTGTGCACCCTGGGCCTCGGCCAGGTGACGGAGCCCGCGATCGAGCACACCCTGGAGCCGGTCTTCGCCGCCCTCGGCGTCCCGGAGGCCCTGCGCATGCCCATCGCCCTGACGATCGCCCTGGCCCTGGTGACCTTCGTCCACATGGTGGTGGGCGAGATGGCGCCGAAGTCGTGGGCCCTGACCCACCCGGAACGCTCGGCCCTGCTGCTGACCGTCCCCTTCCGCGCCTTCACCTGGGTGATGCGCCCGCTCCTGTCGTCCCTGAACGGCCTGACCAACCTCATCCTGCGCCTGTTCGGCGTCCAGCCCAGGAACGAGCTGGCCACCACCAGAACCCCCCGCCAGCTGGCCATGCTGGTGGGCGAGTCAGGCCGCATGGGCCTCCTGGACCGCGACGAACACGACCTCCTGACCCGCGCCCTCCGCCTGGACGACGAGGGCATTGAACGCCTGATGATCCCCATAGGCCAAGCGGTCATGGTCCCACCCCAGGCGAACGCGAAGGAGATCAAGGAAGCGGCGGCAAGGAGCGGCCACCTCAGACTCCTGGTAGGCACGCCAGGCGACGTGAGAGGCGCCCTCCACGCAAGAGACGCCCTCCTGCAGCCCACAAGCAAGGCAGAAGACCTCTGCCGCCCGCTGCCGAAGCTCCCGTGCGTAACCCAGGTCCCGGAGGCGGTGACGGCCCTACAGGAGGCAAGAGCCCACCTGGCCCTGGTAACAGCTCAACCTGGCGATGTAATCGGCATGGTGAGCCTCACAGACCTCTTGGGTGAACTCCTGGACACCAGAACCCTAGCCACTGTGACGTAAAACACACCGACAAGTCACCCGAAAGCCGGTTGCAACCAAACGGGCGTACCGTCAAAACACGGCACGCCCGTTACCAACAGGTTCTTGAAAAGAGAGACAGCCCCCCTTGCGATCCATCAAACACTTCGCCAGTGTGGGTCTGCCATGACAGAAGACAGAAGCGCCAGCGGCGATGGAGGGTCCGGGAGCCCACTCCCGGATAGGGGGGTCCGGGGGACCTCCCCCGGAAAAACGCTGGGGGTCCGGGGGTTATCCCCCGGGATAAATGACGAGGGGACCCACGGGAGCAAGCCAAAAGCTTGCGACCAAGAGTCCCCAGTCACCGAGTGGGCGAGGAGGGATTTGAACCCTCACGTCCTTTCGGACACACGGACCTGAACCGTGCGCGTCTGCCGTTCCGCCACCCGCCCTTGTGGGTGCGGAAAGAACACTAGCACGGAACAGCCACTGGTACTGAACCCGGATACGATCGCATAAGACACGGGAGCGGAGGAGCTGGGCGCGACAGCCGACGAGCGCCAGGGATGCCGTGACGTGGAACGAGCGGGAACCGGGCGCCGGACGCGTCTGGGGGCCGCGATCATATGCACGGAGGAAGGGAGGTACCCGGTGGGAGTC
Source organism: Nonomuraea sp. NPDC004186 (assembly GCF_053603495.1). Lineage (NCBI taxonomy): Bacteria > Bacillati > Actinomycetota > Actinomycetes > Streptosporangiales > Streptosporangiaceae > Nonomuraea > Nonomuraea sp. NPDC004186. The sequence goes on from NZ_JBSGFQ010000054.1 coordinate 78,953, forward strand.
CTTCAGCGCTTCGAGCGAAGGCTCGAAGGCTTGGTTGAGGGGGCCTTTGCGCGGGCGTTCAAATCTGACCTTCAGCCGGTCGAGGTCGCCAGCGCGGTTCAGCGGGAGATGGATGAGCGTGCGGCGATCGTCGCTCAAGGTCGCACGCTTGTGCCCAACGACTTCGTGGTTGAGCTGTCCACGACCGACAGCGAACGGCTTGAGGTCTACGCCGACAGCATCAGTCACGAGCTGGCCAACCTTGCCAGGGAGTACGCCAAGGAACAGGGCTACTCCTTTGTGGGACCGGTCCGGGTCCGCTTCGAGACCGCCGGCGATCTGGCTGTGGGGCTGTTCCGCATCAGGTCCGGCGTCATCCGCGGCGCGACGGTCGAGCAGGACGAGATTCGCCAGCCGGCGAGCGACCTGCCTCCGTCGAGGCCGAACGCTTTCAACGGGCGGCCGAGGCTGCTCGTCTCCACTCAGGACGACCCGCAGGGCGACCGTTCCTACGAGCTCACCACTCCGGTGACCTTGCTCGGCAGGGGCACCGACTGCGATCTTCGTCTGGTCGATCCGGGAGTCTCGCGACACCACGCGGAGTTGCGGGTCGAGGGCCAGACGGTGGCCCTCGTCGATCTCGGGTCCACCAACGGCACTTTCGTCAACGGCCAGCCGGTACGCAGGATCGAGCTCCAGAACGGCACGCGAGTGACGTTGGGGCGCACGACTCTGGTGTTCCGGCGCGATTAGGGGTAGACAAGCGGTCCATGTCCGAGCTCACGCTGCTGCTGATCCGGCTCGCCTTCCTGGCGGTGCTGTGGTTCTTCGTCATTGCCGCAGTCGGCGTGATCCGGACTGACTTGTTCGGTTCACGCACGGCTCCCGCGGGTCCACGCAAAGGCGTGAAACCCACCAAACCGGCGGCGAAGCCCAAGAACAAAAAGGGCGAGCCACGCCAGCTCATCGTTACCGGTGGCCCCTTGCAGGGCACCACCATTAACCTCACGGAGACGCCCATCACCATTGGCCGGGCCAATGACGCCACGCTGGTAGTCACCGACGACTACGCTTCCAGCCGGCATGCCCGGCTCTTTCCCCAGGACGGTCAATGGATCGTGGAAGATCTTGGGTCCACCAACGGCACGTATCTCGACCGCTCGAAAGTCACCCGCCCGACCCCGGTGCCGCTCGGTGTTCCGATCCGCGTCGGCAAGACAGTCATTGAATTGCGCAAATGACCATCGCACTCCGCTACGCCGCCCGCTCGGACGTCGGCCTCCTCCGCGAAGGAAACGAGGACTCGGCGTACGCTAGCGGCCGCCTGCTCGCCGTCGCAGACGGTATGGGCGGGCACGCACACGGCGAGGTGGCGAGCTCAGTCGCCATCGCCGCCATGGCCTCTCTGGAAGAGGCCCAACAGGGGGGTGACCTGCTCAACGCCATCGAGGCAGCGGTACGCGACGCCAATCGCAAGCTGCACGAGATGGTGGGGCGGGATCCCAGCCTCAAAGGCATGGGCACGACTCTGACGGCCATGCTCTGGCACGGCACCCAGGTCGCTCTGGTGCACGTCGGCGACTCGCGCGCCTACCTGCTCAGGCGCGGGGAGCTCTACCAGATCACCCATGACCACACGCTGGTGCAGCAGCTCGTCGACGACGGGCGCATCACGCCGGAAGAGGCGGCCACGCATCCGCAGCGCTCGATCCTGCTGCGCGCGCTCGACGGCAGTGGTGAGGTCGATCCCGACCTGACCCTCCGCGAGGCGCAGATCGGCGACCGCTACCTGCTGTGTTCCGACGGCCTGTCGGGCGTGGTGAGCGCGGAGACGTTGCACGCCACGCTCACCAACATCGACGATCCTGAAGAGGTCGTGCGCCAGCTCATCGATCTGGCGAACAGAGGTGGCGGGCCCGACAACATCACCTGCGTGCTGGCCGACGTGGTGGAGATCAGCGACGGGCAGCAGGTGCCCGCCGAGGCCGCCATCGTCGGGGCCGCCGGCATGACCCGGCTGCATGGCAACCCCCAGGAGACCCATCCGGGGCGAGCCAGCGCGGTGACCGCGCCCCAGCCGGTCCTCACCGACGACGACTTCGATGAGCCGGTCGCCGAGGCGCCCCGGCGCAGGCGTCGTCGTGTGTGGCCCGTGCTGGTCACCGTGTTCGGCATAGGCGTCGTCGCCGTCGGCGTCGGCGGTTATTTTGGATATCAGTGGACCCAGGACCAGTTCTTCGTCGGTGCTAGGGGCGACGAGGTGGTCGTGTTCCAGGGGGTCCAGAGAGAGCTGGGTCCCTTCCAGCTCTTCAAGGTCTCCAAGGCCACGGGCCGGCAGCTCTCCAAGCTGTCCGATGCCGACCAGGCGATGATCAAGGGCGGCATTCCGGTCACCAATGTCGACGAGGGCATGACGAAGATCAACGCTTTGAAGTTCGCCCAGGAGGACGACAAGGACGGCAGCGACACCCCCGCCACGACCGCCAGCTCGTCGCCCACGCCAACCGTGAGCGCGACCAAGACGAAGCAACGGTAAATGAGCGAAGTCGCAGATTCCCCCGTCCCGATGCCGGCCAAGCGCCGCATGGCCCAGCTCGTCATGCTCGCTCTGGCAGTGCTGATCGTCATGGGGGCCTACGCCAACGTGGGCCTGGCGGTGGACGGCAAGGTCCCCGCGGGCATGCTGGCGTACGGACTGGGTCTGGGCGGCCTGATGCTGGCCGCCTACCTCGTGCTGGCGAAGTTCGCCCCCTGGGCCGACCCCCTGATCCTGCCGCTGGTGACCCTGATCAACGGTCTCGGCCTGGTGATGATCTACCGGTTGGAGGCCGCCAAGATGGGCGGCGCGTCCACCACCAACCAGATCATGTGGACGGGTCTCGGCGTCGTCATGTTCTCGATCACCCTGGTCGTGCTGCGTGACCACCGCATGCTCCAGCGCCTGACCTACACCGCGGGCGCCGTCGGCCTGGTCCTGCTCGCCATCCCCGCGCTACTGCCGGGCAGCCTCAGCGAGGTGCAGGGCGCCAAGATCTGGATCCGCATCGGCGGCTTCTCCATCCAGCCGGGCGAGTTCGCCAAGCTGGCGCTGGTCGTCTTCTTCGCCGGCTATCTGGTGGCCAAGCGCGACGTGCTGGCGCTGGCCGGGCGGCGGCTGCTCTTCATCGACCTGCCCAGGGCCAGGGACCTCGGCCCCGTCCTCATCACCTGGGGGCTCAGCCTGCTCGTCCTGGTCTTCGAGAAGGACCTGGGCACCTCGCTGCTGCTGTTCGGGACGTTCATCGCGATGCTCTACATCGCGACCCAGCGCACCTCGTGGGTGCTGATCGGCGTGCTCCTCTTCGTCGGCGGCGCCTTCCTCGCCGGGCAGGTCTTCGACCACGTCGGCGCCCGCTTCGACGCCTGGCTCGATCCGAGCAACCCGATCTACTACGGCAACGACCCCGTCTGCCTGAAGGATCCGCCGGGCGACCCGATGTGCAGCAAGAGCTTCCAGATCATGCAGGGCCTGTTCGGGTTCGGCGCGGGCGGCATCCTGGGCACGGGGCTCGGCGAGGGCAACCCCCAGCTGATCCCGCTGTCGTTCTCCGACTTCATCTTCGCCGCGACCGGCGAGGAGCTGGGCCTGACCGGCCTGATGGCGCTGCTCATGATGTACGCCCTGCTGGTCGAGCGCGGCCTGCGCACCTCGCTGGCGGCCCGCGACCCGTTCTCCAAGCTCCTGGCGGGCGGCCTGTCGTTCATCCTGGCCTGGCAGGTCTTCATCATCGTCGGCGGTGTGACGAATCTCATCCCCCTGACCGGCCTGGTCACCCCGTTCATGTCCCAGGGTGGCTCGGCGTTGCTGGCTAACTGGATCCTTATCGCGCTATTGGTACGCATGTCAGATGCGGCCCGGCGGCCTCCGCCCCAGGCGATCCAGAACGAAGGACTGACGCAGGTGTTCCAGCGATGAACAGCCCTCTGAAGCGCGTGGCGGTGGCCTGCCTGGCCATGTTCGCGCTCCTGATGATCAACGTGAACTACCTGCAGGCGGTGAAAGCGGAGGGCCTGCGCGGCGACGCCCGCAACACCCGCAACTTCTACGAGCGCTACGCCATCGAGCGCGGCCGGATCACGGCGGGCGGCAAGGTGCTCGCGCAGTCCGTCGAGACCAAGGACCCCCGGTTCAAGTTCCTCAGGCAATACCCCGAGGCCAGGCTCTACGCCCACGTCACCGGGTTCTTCTCGCCGGAGAGCGAGAGCGCCATCGAGAGGTCCGAGAACCAGCTGCTCAACGGCTCCAGCGCCGACCTGCTGCTGCGGCGGAGCATCGACCTGTTCACCGGCGAGCCGACCAGGGGCGCCAACGTCGATCTCACGATCAACCCCAAGGCGCAGAAGGCGGCCTACGACGCGCTGCGGCAGAGCGGCAAGCGCGGCGCGCTCGTGGCGCTCGACCCGAAGACGGGCGGGATCCTGGCGATGGTCTCGCTGCCCACCTACGACCCGACCGAGCTGTCCGGCACCGACAAGGGCAAGGTCTTCCCCCGCTTCGACGAGCTGGCCAAGGAAAAGGGCCAGCCGCTGCTCAACCGCACGATCGCGCAGACCTACCCGCCCGGCTCGACGTTCAAGGTCGTGACCATGGCGGCCTACCTGGAGGACGACTCCTCGCGCGGGCCGCAGACCACCGTGGACGCGCCGCAGCGGCTGCCGCTGCCCAACACGAACATCAGCCTGCCCAACTACGGCGGCGCGGCCTGCGGCTCCGGCTCGGTCACGCTGACGTACGCGCTGGAGAAGTCCTGCAACACGCCGTTCGGCAAGATCGGCATGGAGCTGGGCTACGACAAGATGAAGGAGCAGACCGAGAAGTTCGGCATGGGCCAGCCGGTCGCCGTGCCGATGTCGGTCACCGCCAGCGACTTCGGCCCGGAAGAGGACAAGGCGGCCCTGGCCATGGCCTCGATCGGGCAGCGCAGCAACCGCATGACCCCGATGCAGATGGCCATGATCGCCGCGGGCATCGCCAATGACGGCAAGGTGATGAAGCCGTACCTGGTCAACAAGATCACCGACGCCAAGGGCGACACCATCAACCAGGCCGACCCCGAGGAGCTGTCGGAAGCCGTCAGCTCCGAGACGGCGGGCAAGCTGCGTGAGATGATGGTCAGCGTCGTCCAGAACGGCACCGCAAACCTGGCGCAGGTCCCAGGCGTCCAAGTAGCGGGTAAGACGGGCACCGCGGAGACGGCCGACGGCCAGCCACCGCATGCCTGGTTCATCTCCTTCGCGCCTGCCGAGGATCCGAAGGTGGCCCTGGCGGTCATCGTCGAGTCCGGTGCTGCCAACGTCGGTGCGGAGGCGACCGGCGGCCACACCGCCGCGCCGATCGCAAAGGCCGTGCTGGAGGCGGTGCTGAACAAGTGAGTGACGGTAACCTGCTGGGTCATGCGGCTCCGTAACCGCTATCTCCTGATCTCCCGCATCGCCACAGGCGGTATGGGGGAGGTCTGGCGCGCCCGTGACGAGTTGCTCGGGCGCGAGGTGGCGGTGAAGATCCTGCGCAGCCACATCTACGCCGACCCCACTTTCCGTGAGCGGTTCAGGAACGAGGCGCGCATCACCGCGGCTTTGGCCGACCCGGGAGTGGCGCAGATCTTCGACTACGGCGAGCAGAGCGACCTGGCCTATCTCGTGATGGAGCTGGTGCACGGCGAGCCGCTGTCGGCGATCCTGGCGCGCAACCGTTCCATCGGGCCCGAGGTGACGCTCGACGTGGTGGGCCAGACGGCCAAGGCGCTGCACGCCGCGCACACCTCCGGGATCATCCACCGCGACATCAAGCCGGGAAACCTGCTGGTCACCTCGGAGGGGACCATCAAGGTCACGGACTTCGGCATCGCGCGGGCCCTGGAGGCGGCTCCGGTCACGCAGACGGGTACGGTGCTGGGCACGGCCCAGTACGTCAGCCCCGAGCAGGCCCAGGGATTCCCGCTCACTCCCGCGACCGACCTCTACTCGCTGGGCGTGGTGGCCTACGAGTGTCTGGCCGGGCGCACGCCGTTCCGCGGCGACAGCCAGGTGGCGATCGCGCTGCAGCACCTCAACGAGCACCCGCCGCCTCTCGGGGTGGACGTGCCCGCGCCGGTGCGCGAGCTGGTCATGTCGCTGCTGTCGAAGGACCCCGCGCGGCGCCCGGCCTCGGCGCTGGAGGTGGCCGACCGGGCCTACCTGCTGCGCGAGTCGCTGGCCAGCGCCGAGCAGGGCGCCGACCTCAGCATGCTCACCGACCCGGGAGGCTTCCGGGTACGCGAGCCGGCTCCGGAGGACGAGCAGGAGACGGACCACCTCCACTCGGCCACCACGCCGCAGGAGCCGGCCGTGGGAAAGCGCCACAGGAGGACGCTGGCCCTGGTGGCCACCGCGGGCTGCGCGGCCGCGGTGGGGCTCAGCGCCATCACGTTCGCCGACCGGCAGCCCACGCAGCCGACGCCGGACGTGGCCGAGCCGACCAAGTCGGCGGTGGCGCCGCCGGACCGGGCGACACCCTCGCCCACGAAAAGACGTACCAAGCGGCCTTCCGTGGTTCCGGTGAAGTCACCGAGGCCTATACCCTCGCGGTCAGCTACGGTAAGCAAGTCGGCAACACCCACCAAGAAGCCGACACCGAAACCGACCCCGACCACCCGTACCCCTACGCCCACACCGACCCCAACGCCCACCACTACACCCAAAACTCCGACACCCACCGCCTCGCCGGACCCGGGTGATACAAACCCGCCCAAGGAGGAGACGTGATGCGCTTTGGGGTCGATGATGGACACCGGCGGCCCCCCGAGCAGGCCGGTACCCAAGATGAACGGTAAGGGACAGTGCAGGAAATGACTCAGCCTCGGCTACTCGGAGGTCGCTACGAGCTCGACGGTGTCGTCGGGCGCGGCGGCATGGCCGAGGTGTATCGTGCCCGAGACATCCGGCTGGACCGCATAGTCGCGATCAAAACCCTCCGGTCCGACCTGGCGCGCGATCACACCTTCCAGGCCCGCTTCCGCCGCGAGGCACAATCGGCCGCCTCTCTGAACCACCCGGCCGTCGTCGCGGTCTACGACACCGGCGAAGACGGTACCGAAGGCACCCCCGTGCCGTACATCGTGATGGAGTACGTCGACGGCCGGACGCTGCGCGACCTGCTGCGCCAGGACCGGCGGTTGCTGCCGGAGCGCGCGGTCGAGCTGGTCGACGGCATCCTGCGAGCCCTCGACTACAGCCACCGCGGCGGCATCGTGCACCGCGACATCAAGCCGGCCAACGTGATGATCACGCGCGCCGGCGACGTCAAGGTGATGGACTTCGGCATCGCGCGCGCGATGGCCGACTCCGCGGCCACGATGACGCAGACGGCGCAGGTGATCGGCACCGCCCAGTACCTGTCTCCCGAGCAGGCGCGGGGCGAGCGGGTCGACGCGCGCAGCGACATCTACTCCACCGGTTGCCTGCTCTACGAGCTGCTGACCGGGCAGCCACCGTTCACCGGCGACTCTCCCGTCGCGATCGCCTACCAGCACGTGCGCGAGGACCCGATCCCGCCGTCGCAGATCGACCGCGACATCCCCCCGTGGGCCGACGCGATCGTGCTCAAGGCCATGGCCAAGGACCCCGCCCACCGCTACCAGAGCGCGGGCGAGATGCGGGCCGACATCCAGCGGGCGATGTCCGGGATGCCGACCGACGCGCAGACGATGGCCATGAACGGCAACTTCAACCAGGGCACGCGGATGATGACCGCGACCCAGGCGGGACAGGGCCCGGCCACGCAGCGCACCACCGCGGTCCCACCCTACGAGTACGACGAGGGTGGCAGTGGCGGCGGCGGCCGTGGCGGGCGGCGCAGGGCGAGCGGCGGCGGGAACAACGCCGTCAAGACCGCGCTGTGGATCATCGTCCCGCTGGCGATCATCGGTGCGTTCATCGGGGTCGGCTACTCGGTGTTCGGGTCGAAGGGCACCCCGGCCGCCACGCAGGTCACGATCCCGTCGCTGGCCAGCCAGGAGCGCGCGTACGCGGAAGAGCAGCTCAAGAACCTCGGGCTCACCGTCCAGGTGGTCCAGGAGAACAGCGACGACGTCGACAAGGGCAGCGTCATCAAGACCGACCCTCCCGAGAACTCCAAGGTCGACAAGGGCTCCCCGGTCAAGCTGGTCATCTCGAAGGGCCCGGAGAAGGTCAAGGTGCCCGACGGCCTCATCGGCCAGTCGCAGGAAGACGCCATGAAGACGTTGGAGGACGCGGGCCTGCGCGGCACGGTCAAGACCAAGGTCTCCAGCAAGTCGCAGGGCACGGTCATCGACACCAGTCCCAAGGCCGGCGAGGCGATCGAGAAGGGCGGCGCGGTCACCCTCTACGTGCCCAAGGAGCTCGGTGAGGTGCCCAGCGTGATCGGGCTCACCGAGGCGGACGCCAAGGCCCAGATCAAGGCCGCCGGCTTCAAGGCCAGGGTCGTCCCGCAGGCGAACGAGCAGCCCGAGGGCACGGTCATCCAGCAGAACCCGGGTGAGGGCGCCAAGCAGGCACCGGGCACGACCATCACGATCGTGGTGTCCACAGGTCCCGGCCTGGACACGAACAACCCGCAGCCCACCACGGAAGTGCCGACGGACACGCCCACGGACGACCAGACGGACTTCCCGTCCGACGGCGACCAGCCGACCGACGACAACCCGATCGGTGACGACGGCCTCGGAGGCAACGGCAACTGAGACATGAAGAAGGGCCGCCCGGGGACCCGCTGCTGCTGACCGTCGCGTTCCAGGCGTTGGTGACGGTCTGGCCGTTGGCGAAGGCCCACGTCACCGTCCAGCCGCTGATCGCCGAGC